>NZ_RHJJ01000019.1:0-31020 GCF_004212225.1 Escherichia sp. E14V7 | reverse complement strand
CTTGAGACTTGGTATTCATTTATCGTCTTTCGACGTTAAGAATCCGTATCTTCGAGTGCCCACACAGATTGTCTGATAAATTGTTAAAGAGCAGTTGCGACGCGGCTTTCAGCTCACTGTCGCGAGGTGGCGTATATTACGCTTTCCTCTTTCAGAGTCAACCCTGAATTTCAGGATTTTTCTCTTCAACCGAACCGGCTGTTTGTGTGAAGTGATTCACATCCGCCGTGTCGATGGAGGCGCATTATAGGGAGTTCTCCGTAGGCCGCAATAGAAAAATTGCAAAAAAATGACTGACTGCTGCATTCCCCAGCAAAACCCCGCTTTATACCTTTTTACGCACAGAGTTATCCACAATCATCAATGTAATTTCTGTATTTTTCCCACGGTAACCACTGTCAAAATTGTGATCGCCATTGAAAGAGAAAAATTCGCGAGCGTTGCGCAAACGTTTTCGTTACAATGCGGGCGAAAAATAAGGATGCCCCGTTAGGGGCGTTAGCTGAGTTTTTCGCGAAAAATTCAGCTAACGCTCTCTGTAATAGTCAAATCCAGGGGATTTACCATGCAACAACGTCGTCCAGTCCGCCGCGCTCTGCTCAGTGTTTCTGACAAAGCCGGTATCGTCGAATTCGCCCAGGCACTTTCCGCACGCGGTGTGGAGCTGCTGTCTACAGGGGGCACTGCCCGTCTGTTAGCAGAAAAAGGTCTGCCGGTAACCGAAGTTTCCGATTACACCGGTTTCCCGGAGATGATGGATGGACGCGTGAAGACCCTGCATCCGAAAGTACATGGTGGCATTCTGGGCCGTCGCGGCCAGGACGATGCCATTATGGAAGAACATCAGATCCAGCCTATCGATATGGTGGTTGTTAACCTGTATCCGTTCGCCCAGACCGTTGCTCGTGAAGGCTGCTCGCTGGAAGATGCGGTTGAGAACATCGATATCGGCGGCCCGACCATGGTGCGCTCCGCCGCTAAGAACCATAAAGATGTCGCAATCGTGGTGAAGAGCAGCGACTACGACGCCATTATTAAAGAGATGGATGCCAACGAAGGATCGCTGACGCTTGCAACCCGTTTCGACCTCGCCATCAAAGCCTTCGAACACACTGCCGCCTACGACAGCATGATTGCCAACTACTTCGGCAGCATGGTTCCGGCTTACCACGGTGAAAGCAAAGAAGCCGCCGGTCGCTTCCCACGCACGCTGAACCTGAACTTCATTAAGAAGCAGGATATGCGTTACGGCGAGAACAGCCACCAGCAGGCTGCCTTCTATATAGAAGAGAATGTGAAAGAAGCCTCCGTTGCTACCGCAACCCAGGTTCAGGGTAAGGCCCTCTCTTATAACAACATCGCCGATACCGATGCGGCGCTGGAGTGCGTGAAAGAGTTCGCCGAGCCGGCATGTGTGATTGTGAAGCATGCCAACCCTTGCGGCGTGGCTATCGGCAATTCCATTCTTGATGCTTACGATCGCGCGTACAAAACCGACCCAACCTCCGCATTCGGCGGCATTATCGCCTTTAACCGCGAGCTGGATGCGGAAACCGCACAGGCCATTATTTCTCGTCAGTTTGTCGAAGTGATTATTGCGCCGTCCGCCAGCGAAGAAGCCCTGAAAATCACCGCCGCCAAACAGAACGTTCGCGTCCTGACCTGCGGTCAGTGGGGCGAGCGTGTTCCGGGTCTTGATTTCAAACGCGTGAACGGCGGTTTGCTGGTTCAGGATCGTGACCTGGGGATGGTCGGCGCGGAAGAACTGCGCGTCGTCACCAAACGCCAGCCGACCGAACAGGAACTGCGTGATGCGCTGTTCTGCTGGAAAGTGGCGAAGTTCGTGAAATCCAACGCTATCGTCTATGCCAAAAACAATATGACCATCGGTATTGGCGCGGGCCAGATGAGCCGCGTGTACTCCGCGAAAATCGCCGGTATTAAAGCTGCCGATGAAGGTCTGGAAGTGAAAGGTTCCTCGATGGCTTCTGACGCGTTCTTCCCGTTCCGCGACGGTATTGATGCCGCCGCCGCTGCGGGCGTGACCTGCGTAATCCAGCCTGGCGGTTCTATCCGTGATGACGAAGTGATTGCCGCCGCCGACGAGCACGGTATTGCGATGCTCTTCACCGACATGCGCCACTTCCGCCATTAATGGAGCGACAGATGAAAGTATTAGTGATTGGTAACGGCGGGCGCGAGCACGCGCTGGCCTGGAAAGCGGCCCAGTCGCCGCTGGTTGAGACTGTTTTTGTTGCTCCGGGTAACGCAGGCACTGCGCTGGAACCCACGCTGCAAAACGTCGCTATCGGCGTGACCGATATCCCGGCGCTGCTGGATTTCGCACAAAACGAAAAGGTAGATCTCACCATCGTCGGCCCGGAAGCGCCGCTGGTGAAAGGCGTGGTTGATACCTTCCGCGCCGCCGGGCTGAAAATCTTCGGCCCAACCGCAGGTGCCGCGCAACTGGAAGGCTCAAAAGCGTTTACCAAAGATTTCCTGGCCCGCCATAAAATCCCTACGGCGGAATACCAGAACTTCACCGAGGTAGAACCTGCGCTGGCGTATCTGCGTGAGAAAGGCGCGCCAATCGTCATTAAAGCGGACGGTCTGGCTGCCGGGAAAGGCGTTATCGTAGCGATGACGCTGGAAGAAGCGGAAGCGGCTGTTCACGATATGCTGGCAGGCAACGCTTTTGGCGACGCGGGTCATCGCATCGTTATCGAAGAGTTCCTCGATGGCGAAGAAGCGAGCTTTATCGTGATGGTGGACGGCGAGCATGTGCTACCGATGGCCACCAGCCAGGATCACAAACGCGTAGGCGATAAAGATACCGGGCCAAACACTGGCGGAATGGGCGCTTACTCTCCTGCGCCGGTAGTGACCGATGAAGTTCATCAGCGCACGATGGAACGTATCATCTGGCCAACCGTGAAAGGCATGGCGGCGGAAGGCAACACCTACACCGGTTTTCTCTATGCGGGCCTGATGATCGACAAACAGGGCAATCCGAAGGTTATTGAATTTAACTGCCGCTTTGGCGATCCGGAAACCCAGCCGATTATGCTGCGCATGAAGTCCGATCTGGTTGAACTGTGCCTGGCAGCCTGTGAAGGCAAGCTGGACGAGAAAACGTCCGAGTGGGATGAACGCGCTTCTCTCGGCGTGGTGATGGCTGCGGGTGGATATCCGGGTAATTACCGCACCGGCGATGTGATCCACGGCCTGCCGCTGGAAGAAGTGGAAGGCGGCAAAGTGTTCCACGCGGGCACGAAACTGGCGGATAACGAGCAGGTAGTGACCAGTGGCGGGCGCGTACTGTGCGTCACCGCGCTGGGTCATACCGTGGCAGAAGCGCAGAAACGCGCCTATGACTTAATGACCGATATCCACTGGGACGACTGCTTCTGCCGGAAAGATATCGGCTGGCGCGCCATCGAACGCGAGCAGAACTAACGCGACAGTTTTGCCAATAGCGTTTTACGCGTGATCCCTAACTGACGGGCGGCTTCGGTTTTGTTGCCGCCCGTTTTCTCCAGTGCCGCCAGAATCACTTCTTTTTCGACTTCCACCAGCGGCTGAATATCCTGACTTTGTACCAGCGGGATCGGCGTACTGGCAATCGCCAGCGGCAGCTCGCGTTCGGAAATATATTCCCCGGTCAGCAGCACCACCGCCCGTTCCACCGCGTTTTCCAGTTCACGAATATTTCCCGGCCAGTCGTAATGAATCAGCAGATCCATCGCCTGGGGCGTAAAGCCTTTTACCGCCTTGCGATTACGCTCGGCAAAGCGCTGAAGAAAATGGCCAGCCAGCAGAGGGATATCTTCCCGCCGCTGACGCAGCGACGGTACTTCAATCGCCACCACGTTCAGGCGATAGTAGAGATCCTGGCGAAAACGCCCGGCATTCACCTCTGCGGCAAGATCGCGATGGGTCGCCGCAATCAGCCTGACATCAACCGAAATAGTCTGGTTGCTGCCGACACGCTGCACTTCACGCTCCTGAATGGCACGCAGCAGACGCACCTGCATCATCGGCGAGATATCGCCAATTTCATCGAGAAACAGCGTGCCGCCGTCCGCCTCAACAAAGCGCCCTTCCCGCCGTTTGTCGGCTCCGGTAAACGCCCCTTTTTCGTGACCGAACAATTCAGATTCCAGCAAGGATTCGTTGAGTGCCGCACAGTTGAGCGTTACCAGCGGTTTTTCGCTACGTGCGCTACTGGCGTGAATCGCCCTGGCGACCAGCTCTTTACCGGTACCGGAATCGCCGTGGATCAGCACCGTGGCTTCCGATGGCGCGACAAGGGCAATTTCACCGAGCAGGTGTTGCATCGCTGCGCTTTTGCCAACCATACCGAACTGGCTGGCGGACACCGCAGGTATTTCAGCATCGACACTGTGCGTATGCGCGAGCGCCTTTTCCAGCGTCGCCTGCAGGTTATCGAAATCCAGCGGTTTGATGAGATAATCCAGCGCCCCGGTTTTCAACGCCTCTACCGCCGTCTCGACGCTGGAGTACGCGGTCATAATCAGTACCGGAATCGCCGGGTTTAACGTTTTGATCTCTTTTAGTGTGGCAATGCCGTCCATCTCCGCCATTCGCACATCGCAAAGCACAAGATCAAAAACCTGTTCCCGCACCTGCTCCAGCGCCTGTCGCCCGCTGTTCGCCAGCGCGACGTTATAGCCCCAGCCGCGCAGTAATGCCTGCAAAATAGTGCAGTGGCTAATGTCATCATCCACCACCAGAATATCGATATTATCGTGCGTCATCCTTGTGGGTCCTTACGCGTAATATTGACCGGAAGCCAGAGGGTGAACGTTGCGCCTTTTCCCTCCTGGCTTGCGACCTGAATTGTACCACCGTGTTGTTCAACAATATTATGCACGACCGCCAGCCCTAACCCGGTGCCTTCGGCTTTGGTGGTGAAGTACGGGGTGAAGATAGCTTCAAGCTGATCCGCCGCAATTCCCTTACCGCTATCAGTAACGCTAATTTTCACGCCTGCGCCGCTTTCGCTGGCCGTCACGCTAATCACGCCATGCTGACCAATCGCCTGAATAGCATTGAGATAGAGATTCAACAGGACCTGAGTCAGCCTGTCCGGATCGGCCTGAATTTGCGGTAATGTGTCGTTGGCGGTAAAGCGTAACTGGATCTCCCGGCTGTTTGCATCCTGGCTTACCAGCTGTAATGAGTGGTTAATCAGAGTGTTGAGATCCACCGCCTGCAAAGCCAGATGCGTTGGTTTAACCAGTTCCAGCAGCTCGCTTACCACGCGGTTTAAACGGTCGGCTTCTTTCGCCATCACCTGCGCCAATTGATGCGCTTCTCCCCCTGCTGGCGCGCGTTCGGCAAAGTATTTCGCCAGCCCTTTAATCGAGGAAAGTGGGTTACGGATTTCGTGGGCAACGCCTGCCGCCAGATGCCCCAGTGCCACCAGCTTCTCTTTGCGCTTCATTTCATCTTGTAGAAGCTGGCGCGAGCGCAGATACCGGCGATACCAGAAGAATGACAACACGCTTGCCAGCAAGACCGTCGCCAGGGCGAAGAGGATAATCAGGGTATTGCGCTTTTCCCCACTCTGGGTTGCAACCAGATCGCTGGCGTCAACGGCGATGAAAATAGCCTGTTGTGCTTCTGCCTGTGGCACAGCTTTGCCGTTACAGCGCGGCATATTGTGCATGCCATGCCGCCAGGGCGATGACATTGGCTGGAACAAACGATAGACCTCAAGCGCAGGCGCAGTTTCCGCTTTCTCAAGCAGTCGCCAGCGGGAGTTTTCCTCTGGCTTTAACTGCTGCATTTCATCCGGCGAATAGAGTGCACGCCCAACCATTTCGGGGTTACTGTGAAGAATGATGATGCCCTGCGCATCGGTGACCGCAAACCACAACACCCCAGGCTGGCCTGCCATCTCTTCCAGAAGCGCCTGTTGCTGCACATGGTGCATTCGCATCCCCATCCCTACGCGGCTTCCTGACTCCAGAGCGCGAATGAGCACATTACCTTTTTCCAGTAATGCCTGACGGTCAGCCTCACTTGCCCGCCCATAATCACGAATCACAGTTACCGCAAACAATCCCACCAGCCCAACAATGACAATGGGGAGGATCGTGCTTAACCATTTGGCTAAGGTGTCTTTTGAACGTTGCATAAAACGTATCTTCTTCTTTGCCTGTTCATCCCTTTTTGACAGCAGAAATCATGCCATCTTTTAGCAGCGCTTACCCTGCGCTGTAACACAAAGACTTAAGTTTCAATGAGTAAAAATGACTCGCCACCCACAGCAGGCGAGTCATTTTTACTCGCTTATCACGCCAGATTGCCCGTCATATCAGCGTTTCGTTGTTGGCACGAAAGATGCAATACCCAAAGTAAGACAACCACTGGAGGATTAACCATGAAACGGAACACGAAAATTGCCCTGGTAATGATGGCGCTTTCAGCAATGGCGATGGGATCGACATCTGCATTTGCTCACGGCGGACACGGGATGTGGCAACAAAATGCCGCGCCTTTGACCAGCGAACAACAGACAGCGTGGCAGAAAATCCATAATGACTTTTACGCTCAAAGCAGCGCACTGCAACAGCAACTGGTGACGAAGCGTTATGAATACAATGCCCTGTTAGCCGCGAACCCACCGGATAGCGGCAAAATTAACGCGGTCGCCAAAGAGATGGAGGCTTTGCGTCAGTCGTTAGATGAGTTACGGGTGAAACGGGATATTGCGATGGCTGAAGCGGGTATTCCGCGCGGTACCGGAATGGGCATGGGTTACGGCGGCTGCGGTGGTGGTGGCGGTCATATGGGCATGGGCCACTGGTAAATCAGAACGTTTTCTCGTTGGGTTGCCAGCGACAGAAATCAGAGTTTGCCACTAACAGTAATTGCGAACCTTCGGGCGCTTCCAGCCATGCCACGCTGACATCAACAGAAGAGCGGCTCTGGCGGCGCTCGATATGCGCTATCGCCTGCGAATCTAAATCAGGTTTAATGGTTTGCCCTTCGCAGGTGGTCACGGTCTGTTCCATCGCATGCCAGCGCCCCTGACGCAGCACGACTCTCCCCTGACGTAAGGCATCGCTAATCTGGCGGATTTGGTCAGCACGATAACGATATAAATCAATTTGGTCGTTAGAAAGCTGCTGCTTTTCCCCGTCGGATTCACGTTGCATAAAGCTCAGATCGCCGCGATCGTCAAAACGCGCGCGAATGTTCACCGGCAGTTTGCTGTAAACATTGATATTGATAAGCGTGAGGTTATCGCCCTGCCAGCGATACTCTCGCGTCGTGGTATCGCCATTGCGCCACGGGCTAAATACAGCAAGCAGATGGACATTATCGCCGCTGTCTTTTCGCCAGATGCGTACCGCGCCCTGATCTTCAGCAAATCCACTGGCGGTAAAGGGAGGAAGTGAGGAGTTATGGCTACAAGCAGTAAGAAACAGCGCGCCTGCCAGCATCAATGAGCGACGCCAGAAAGACAAAAGGGGTGAAACCACCCCTTCGTTAAAACTGTTCACTGCCACGCAATCTTACTTAACTGCGTCTTTCAGTGCCTTGCCAGAAACAAATGCCGGTACGTTCGCAGCGGCGATTTTGATTTCTTTACCGGTCTGCGGGTTGCGGCCAGTACGCTCAGCGCGGTGGTTCACTTTGAAGGTACCGAAACCAACCAGTTGTACAGCATCGCCTTCTTTCAGAGACTCAGTAATTGCAGCCAGAGTGGACTCCAGAGCAGCTTTAGCCTGGGTTTTGGACAGTTCTGCTTTCTCTGCAATTACATCAATCAGTTGAGTCTTGTTCATAAGTTATCCTTACAATGTGTTTATCGCTTGCTAAGCATCGAGTGCGACGGAAATGCCAGAATAGCACTCTCCTGCATACACGCACCGATAGCCACTTTTTTTCGCCCCCCAAATGTAGACCAGACGGGGGGCGAAAGGGAAGACTCCAGGTACGACAAATCAGGCGTTAATTCACGTTTTCTGGTCTTATTGCTGAAAAATTATACCAATATTGCTCTCACCCGCCTCACGCAGGTCTGCTCTAAGCCCTTTTATCAGCTCGATATCACGTTCTTCGCACTCGGCTAAAAGTCGGAATATTTCCCACTGAATGTCCCATTCTTGCTCTACAGCTGGGTTTTCTTTGAGCTCTTCATCGCTCATTTCGCGACCAGCCTGAGTCATTTCCAACATCGCCACGGTAGTGATGGAGGTCTTACTCACTTCCACCGCGTGTTCGAGCGTTTCACCACTCAAACGCGAATGGACCAGTTCACTTAATGCCACGCAGGCATCAATTGCCGGATAAACACCGTACAGATCGAAATCGTCGGCTGACGGGATCGCTTCTTCAAATTTCTCCAGTTGGCTGTCGAAATTCACTTTTGCGTCTTTGACGGTCAGTGTTTCCCAGATGAGATCGAGAATGCGGCGATAAATTTGCCCATCACCAAAACCAGTTTGCTGGCAGAACATGGCGTAATTGGGGTACATGCGTTCACATAAGCAAGCCATGAAAGTGACGTGCTGCCAGCTTTCCAGGCGCTCCAGACGCAGATGAATCGGGTTTTGTAACATGTTGAGTTCTCAAATACGGAAATTATCCGCAGTTTACCTGAATTAGGGCTGATTTGCTGTATAGCGCACGAACGCCGGACGTTCCGAGGCCACCGCGTCCGCCCAGCGTGTTGGCTCCGGCAGACGATAGCCTTTCATGCAGCGTTGTACCCACGCCAGCGCGCTATCCACACTGACCCGATGGCCGGTAGAAATAAACAGAGGGTTACAGCGCGCTTTACTGCGCCAGACCCAGGCCAGCTGCTCGCCTTTATCCATCAGCGGGGCCAGTGCGCCCGGTTCGCTGGAGAGCGCTTCGAATTTACCGCAGAGCCGTTTTTTCGCTACGCCAATGGTCGGCACATCCACCAATAAGCCAAAATGGCTGGCGACGCCAAGACGGCGCGGATGCGAGATCCCGTGACCATCGACAAACACTAAATCCGGCTTTTGCGACAGCATCTCCCACGCGGCCAGCAGCGCAGGATATTCGCGGAAGGAAAGAAAACCTGGAATGTAAGGCATGGTAGTAGCGATGCGGGCCACTTTATACTCCACCAGCTCAAGCGAGGGGTATTTCAGCAGCACCATCGCCGCTCGCGTCACTTCTCCGCCCTGCTCAAACCCGACATCGGCTCCAGCGATCAGATCCGGCGGATCTTTATCGAGTCGATCCTCGCGGATCACAGAAGAAGCTAGTTCAAGTTGTTGAGCGCGTAATGACGCGAGATCCATAACCACTCCTTACTGATGATAAGGCGCAGACAGGCGATGCACTGCCTCCACAAATACGCCAGCATGTTCTGGCGGCACATCCTGATGGATACCGTGGCCGAGGTTAAAGACGTGGCCTTCACCGTGACCGAAACCGGCAAGGATTGTCGCCACTTCTTCTTCAATACGGGCAGGCGGCGCGTACAACATTGACGGGTCCATATTGCCCTGCAGCGCGACTTTATCACCCACGCGGCGGCGTGCATCGGCGATGTCCGTTGTCCAGTCGAGGCCCAGCGCATCGCAACCGGTTTCTGCCATGGCTTCCAGCCACTGTCCGCCACCTTTGGTAAACAGCGTGACCGGTACGCGGCGACCGTCGTTTTCACGCAGTAAACCATCAACAATTTTATGCATGTAATAGAGCGAGAACTGTTGATAATCGCGCCCGGTTAGCACGCCGCCCCAGGTGTCGAAAATCATCACTGCCTGAGCACCGGCTTTAATCTGCGCATTCAGGTACAGAGTGACGCTTTTCGCCAGTTTATCGAGCAGAGCGTGCAGCGCCTGCGGATCGGCATACATCATTTTTTTGATCACGGTGAACGCTTTGCTGCTGCCGCCTTCCACCATATAGGTCGCCAGCGTCCACGGACTGCCGGAAAAACCAATCAGCGGCACTTCGCCTTTCAGTTCGCGACGAATGGTACGCACCGCGTTCATCACGTAACCCAGCTCATCTTCCGGGTCCGGAATTGGCAGTTTATCGACGTCGGCTTTGCAGGTGACTGGCGAGGTAAAACGCGGACCTTCTCCGGCTTCAAAATAGAGCCCTAACCCCATCGCGTCCGGCACGGTGAGGATATCGGAAAAGAGGATCGCCGCATCCAGCGGGTAGCGACGCAGCGGTTGCAAAGTCACTTCGCACGCCAGCTCGGCGTTTTTGCACAGCGACATAAAATCGCCCGCCTGGGCGCGCGTGGCTTTATATTCCGGTAGATAGCGGCCCGCCTGGCGCATCATCCATACTGGAGTGACATCAACGGGCTGGCGCAGCAGCGCCCGCAGATAACGATCGTTTTTAAGTTCGGTCATTTTGGCTGTTCCTTAGTGCGTCAGGCGGTCAGTGTATCATCACTCATACTCTGCCCGACACATCGCCACCGTATCTTCTATCAGACGGCGCGCCACGGTGCCGGGCGGCGGGAGTAACGGTAAATCGTCATAGCGATACCAGTTCGCCTCGAGCAATTCTTTCGGGTCGATCACGATCTCGCCGCTGTCATATTCCGCCATAAACGCGGTCATTAAAGACTGAGGAAACGGCCACGGCTGGGAAGTCACGTACCGCAAGTTTTTGACTTTGATGCCGCTCTCTTCCATCACTTCCCGCGCGACTGCCTGTTCGAGGGTTTCGCCCACTTCGACGAATCCGGCGAGTACCGTATGGACACCGTTACGATGCCGGGTATGCTGAGCAAGTAGGATTGAATCATCGCGACGGATGGCAACGATAATGCAGGGAGCGATTTGTGGGTAGTAACGCTCACGGCAGTGGCTGCATAGCATCGCCCATTCGGTTTTGCTCGGATACATGTCATGCCCGCAGTAACCGCAGTATTTATGCGAGCGATAAAACTCCGCCAGTTGCACACCACGTCCGGCTAATTGAAACAGCCCGACATCCAGATCAATGACCTGGCGCACCGAGCCCATATCGTGACGGCGCTGCTGTTGCACTAGCCAAACAGGTTCTCCCTGCCATTCGCCGATTTGTAGTGCGCGCTGACCCACAAGATCGAAATTTGCCGCTTCGCCGTATGGTAATTCTCCCTTCGGCAACCATAATTTTTGTTCATGACTGACTACCCACCAGCCGTGATCTAATTTTTCAATTATACGATCCATAGCTCTTGCACTACCTTTGCATCACTGGCATGTTTAACATGGTTTTTACATTTCTCACTGAGCAGTTTTTGAATACAAACTTGCGGAGTCAATCATGCTTAACCAGCTCGATAACCTGACGGAGCACGTCAGAGGAAGTAACAAACTGGTTGATCGCTGGCTACATGTACGTAAGCATCTGCTCGTGGCTTACTACAATCTGGTTGGCATTAAGCCTGGCAAAGAATCGTACATGAGGCTGAATGAAAAAGCCCTTGATGATTTTTGCCAGAGTCTGGTCGACTACCTGTCTGCCGGACATTTCAGTATTTATGAACGCATTCTTCATAAACTGGAAGGCAACGGGCAACTCGCTCATGCCGCGAAGATTTGGCCGCAACTCGAAGCCAACACGCAACAGATTATGGATTACTACGATTCCAGCCTGGAAACCGCCATCGATCATGATAATTACCTTGAGTTTCAACAGGTTTTATCTGACATCGGCGAGGCACTGGAAGCGCGATTTGTGCTGGAAGATAAGTTGATTCTGCTGGTGCTTGACGCCGCCCGCGTCAAACATCCTGCTTGAGTTCTGCGCTGTTAACGTGTAATTTACATTCAACGCCCCGTTTGCGGGGCTAATTTCTTGTCGGAGTGCCTTAACTGGCTGAGACCGTTTATTCGGGATCCGCGGAACCTGATCAGGCTAATACCTGCGAAGGGAACAAGAGTTAATCTGCTATCGCATCGCCTTTGCGGCGATCGTCTCTTGCTTCATCCGTCGTCTGACAAGCCACGTCCTTAACTTTTGGAATGAGCTATGTCTGCAACAAAACTGACCCGCCGCGAACAACGCGCCCGGGCCCAACATTTTATCGACACCCTGGAAGGCACCGCCTTTCCCAACTCAAAACGCATTTATATCACTGGCACACACCCCGGCGTGCGCGTGCCGATGCGTGAGATCCAGCTTAGCCCGACGCTAATTGGCGGTAGCAAAGAACAGTCGCAGTACGAAGAAAACGAAGCGATTCCGGTCTACGACACCTCCGGCCCGTATGGCGATCCGCAGATTGCCATTAACGTGCAACAAGGGCTGGCAAAACTACGCCAGCCGTGGATCGATGCGCGCGGCGATACCGAAGAACTTACCGTGCGCAGTTCCGATTACACTAAAGCGCGGCTGGCAGATGATGGCCTCGACGAGCTGCGTTTTAGCGGCGTATTAACGCCAAAACGCGCCAAAGCAGGACGCCGCGTCACACAACTGCACTACGCCCGCAAGGGTATCATCACACCGGAAATGGAATTCATCGCCATCCGCGAGAATATGGGCCGCGAGCGCATCCGTAGCGAAGTTTTACGCCACCAGCATCCGGGAATGAGCTTTGGCGCACGTCTGCCGGAAAATATCACTGCGGAATTTGTCCGTGATGAAGTTGCTGCCGGACGCGCGATTATCCCGGCCAACATTAATCATCCGGAATCGGAGCCGATGATTATTGGCCGTAACTTCCTGGTAAAAGTTAACGCCAATATCGGCAACTCGGCGGTCACCTCTTCCATCGAAGAAGAAGTGGAAAAGCTGGTATGGTCCACGCGCTGGGGAGCGGATACGGTGATGGATCTCTCCACCGGTCGCTATATTCACGAAACCCGCGAGTGGATTTTGCGTAACAGCCCGGTGCCGATCGGTACTGTGCCGATCTACCAGGCGCTGGAGAAGGTTAACGGGATCGCCGAAGATCTTACCTGGGAAGCGTTCCGCGACACGCTGCTGGAACAGGCCGAGCAAGGTGTGGATTACTTCACTATCCATGCGGGCGTGCTGCTGCGCTACGTGCCGATGACCGCGAAACGCCTGACCGGTATCGTCTCTCGCGGCGGTTCGATTATGGCGAAATGGTGCCTCTCCCATCATCAGGAAAATTTCCTCTATCAACACTTCCGCGAAATTTGTGAAATCTGTGCCGCTTATGACGTTTCGCTGTCGCTGGGCGACGGCCTGCGCCCCGGTTCTGTTCAGGACGCCAACGATGAAGCGCAGTTTGCCGAGCTGCATACGCTGGGCGAACTGACCAAAATCGCCTGGGAATATGACGTACAGGTGATGATTGAAGGCCCAGGCCACGTGCCGATGCAGATGATTCGCCGCAATATGACCGAGGAGTTAGAGCACTGCCACGAAGCGCCGTTTTACACTCTGGGGCCGCTAACTACCGATATTGCGCCGGGCTATGACCACTTCACGTCGGGGATTGGTGCGGCGATGATTGGCTGGTTTGGCTGCGCGATGCTCTGTTACGTAACGCCAAAAGAGCATCTGGGTCTGCCTAATAAAGAAGATGTTAGGCAGGGGCTTATCACCTATAAGATTGCCGCCCACGCCGCTGACCTGGCGAAAGGGCATCCGGGCGCGCAAATTCGCGATAACGCCATGTCGAAAGCCCGCTTTGAATTTCGCTGGGAAGACCAGTTTAATCTGGCCCTCGACCCGTTTACCGCCCGCGCTTATCACGATGAAACCCTGCCGCAAGAGTCCGGTAAAGTCGCCCATTTTTGCTCCATGTGTGGGCCGAAATTCTGCTCGATGAAAATCAGCCAGGAAGTACGTGATTACGCCGCCGCGCAAACCATTGAAGTGGGAATGGCGGATATGTCGGAGAACTTCCGCGCCAGAGGCGGAGAAATCTACCTGCGTAAGGAGGAAGCGTGATGTATCAGCCTGATTTTCCTCCTGTACCTTTTCGTTTAGGACTGTACCCGGTGGTGGACAGCGTACAGTGGATCGAACGTCTGTTGGGTGCAGGCGTACGTACTCTCCAGCTACGCATCAAAGATCAACGCGATGAAGAAGTGGAAGCCGATGTCGTGGCGGCAATTGCGCTGGGCCGCCGCTATAACGCGCGATTGTTTATCAACGATTACTGGCGGCTGGCGATCAAGCATCAGGCGTATGGCGTCCATTTGGGGCAGGAAGATTTGCAAGCCACCGATCTCCACGCCATCCGCGCGGCAGGCCTGCGGCTGGGCGTTTCGACCCATGACGATATGGAGATCGACGTCGCGCTGGCAGCACGCCCTTCTTATATCGCGCTGGGACATGTGTTCCCGACGCAAACCAAACAGATGCCTTCTGCACCGCAGGGACTGGAACAACTGGCACGCCACATTGAGCGCCTGGCGGATTATCCCACCGTGGCGATTGGCGGTATCAGTCTGCCGCGCGCGCCTGCGGTGATAGCAACGGGTGTCGGCAGTATCGCCGTCGTCAGTGCCATTACCCAGGCGGCAGACTGGCGTTTGGCAACGGAACAGCTGCTGGAAATTGCAGGAGTTGGCGATGAATGACCGTGACTTTATGCGTTATAGCCGCCAAATCCTGCTCGACGATATCGCTCTTGACGGGCAGCAAAAACTGCTCGACAGCCAGGTGCTGATTATTGGTCTTGGCGGGCTGGGTACACCTGCTGCGCTGTACCTGGCGGGCGCTGGCGTCGGGACGCTGGTACTGGCAGATAACGACGATGTGCATTTAAGCAATCTGCAACGACAAATCCTCTTTACCACTGAAGATATCGATCGCCCGAAATCGCAGGTCAGCCAACAGCGACTGACACAGTTGAATCCCGACATTCAACTGACAGCACTACAACAACGGTTAACGGGTGAAGCGTTAAAAGATGCGGTTGCACAAGCCGATGTGGTGCTCGACTGTACCGACAATATGGCGACTCGCCAGGAGATTAATGCCGCCTGCGTGGCACTCAACACGCCGCTTATCACCGCCAGCGCGGTCGGATTTGGCGGTCAGTTGATGGTACTGACGCCGCCCTGGGAGCAGGGTTGTTACCGCTGTCTGTGGCCAGATAACCAGGAGCCAGAACGCAACTGCCGCACGGCGGGCGTGGTTGGCCCGGTGGTCGGGGTTATGGGCACTTTGCAGGCACTGGAAGCAATTAAGTTATTAAGCGGTATAGAGACGCCTGCGGGAGAACTCCGACTGTTCGACGGTAAGTCGAGCCAGTGGCGCAGCCTGGCGTTGCGCCGCGCCAGTGGTTGCCCGGTATGCGGAGGAAGCAATGCAGATCCTGTTTAACGACCAACCGATGCAGTGCGCCGCCGGGCAAACTGTTCACGAACTACTGGAGCAACTCGACCAACGACAAGCGGGCGCGGCTCTGGCGATTAATCAGCAAATCGTCCCGCGTGAGCAGTGGACGCAACATATCGTGCAGGATGGCGACCAGATCCTGCTTTTTCAGGTTATTGCAGGGGGTTGAGATGTTACGTATTGCGGACAAAACGTTTGATTCACATCTGTTTACCGGCACAGGAAAATTCGCTTCTTCACAACTGATGGTGGAGGCGATCCGCGCTTGCGGCAGCCAACTGGTGACACTGGCGATGAAACGTGTCGACTTGCGCCAGCACAACGACGCTATCCTCGAACCGCTTATCGCGGCGGGTGTGACCCTGCTGCCGAATACTTCCGGGGCGAAAACAGCGGAAGAAGCCATTTTCGCCGCCCATCTGGCACGTGAAGCGTTAGGCACAAACTGGCTAAAATTGGAGATTCACCCTGACGCCCGCTGGCTGTTGCCCGATCCCATCGAAACCCTGAAAGCCGCCGAAACGCTGGTACAACAGGGATTTGTCGTGCTGCCTTACTGCGGGGCCGATCCGGTATTGTGTAAACGTCTGGAAGAAGTCGGCTGTGCAGCGGTGATGCCGCTCGGCGCGCCGATTGGCTCGAATCAGGGACTGGAAACCCGTGCCATGCTGGAGATTATTATCCAGCAAGCCACTGTTCCGGTGGTCGTTGATGCTGGCATCGGCGTTCCCAGCCATGCCGCACAGGCGCTGGAAATGGGGGCCGACGCGGTGTTAGTGAATACAGCGATTGCCGTCGCGGACGATCCCGTCAACATGGCGAAGGCATTTCGTCTGGCAGTAGAAGCAGGCCTGCTGGCTCGTCAGTCCGGACCGGGCAGCCGCAGTCATTTTGCTCATGCCACCAGCCCGCTGACTGGATTTCTGGAGGCATCGGCATGAAAACCTTCAGCGATCGCTGGCGACAACTGGACTGGGACGACATCCGCCTGGGTATCAACGGCAAAACGGCTGCTGACGTAGAGCGAGCGCTAAATGCCTCGCAACTCACCCGCGACGATATGATGGCGCTGTTATCGCCAGCTGCCAGTGGCTATCTGGAACCACTGGCCCAACGGGCGCAGCGCCTGACCCGTCAGCGATTTGGCAACACAGTTAGTTTCTACGTCCCGCTTTATCTTTCCAATCTTTGCGCTAACGACTGCACGTACTGCGGATTTTCCATGAGCAATCGCATCAAGCGCAAAACGCTGGATGAAGCGGATATTGCCAGGGAAAGCGCCGCTATACGGGAAATGGGCTTTGAGCATCTGTTGCTGGTCACTGGTGAACATCAGGCGAAAGTGGGGATGGATTACTTTCGCCGCCATCTCCCTGCCCTGTGTGAACAGTTCTCTTCATTGCAGATGGAAGTACAGCCGCTGGCGGAAGCGGAATACGCCGAGTTAAAGCAGCTTGGTCTGGATGGGGTGATGGTTTATCAAGAGACATATCACGAGGCGACTTATGCCCGCCATCATTTGAAGGGCAAAAAACAGGACTTCTTCTGGCGGCTGGAAACGCCGGATCGGCTGGGTCGGGCGGGGATTGATAAGATTGGCCTCGGCGCGCTAATTGGTCTTTCCGACAGCTGGCGCGTTGACTGCTATATGGTTGCCGAACATTTGCTATGGCTGCAACAGCATTACTGGCAAACCCGTTACTCTGTCTCCTTCCCGCGCCTGCGCCCGTGTACTGGCGGCATTGAGCCTGCGTCGATTATGGATGAACACCAGTTAGTGCAAACCATCTGCGCCTTCCGGCTGCTTGCACCGGAGATTGAACTGTCACTCTCCACGCGGGAATCATCGTGGTTTCGCGATCGAGTTATTCCGCTGGCAATCAATAACGTCAGCGCCTTCTCGAAAACGCAGCCAGGTGGCTATGCCGACAATCACCCCGAGCTGGAACAGTTCTCACCGCACGACGATCGCAGGCCGGAAGCGGTTGCTGCCGCGTTAACCGCTCGGGGCTTGCAGCCGGTATGGAAGGACTGGGACAGCTATCTGGGACGCGCCTCGCAAAGGCTATGAGACGGAATGTAAGAACGTAAATTTATTCCGAGCCGCTACGGAAGATGAAAAACGCAAGGTTGTTGAAAGCGTTGTGTTTTTTTATGGTAGTGCCGTCAGCAGGAATGTTGTCCAGGGCGAAAAGCTTCTTCCTCGTTTCGCCCTGCCTTTCTTAAAAATTCCGTAATGCATCTGAAACCATCGCCTGTTGAGCAATGAAAGAGATCTGATTGTAAGAGAGTAAATACTCGACTATCATACAGGCGAAAATAAGAACACATGTTCTCATCTTCCAGGATGTAGCAGACTGAAGAAATTCAGACATCCCGCAACCTGCGATTATCGCAAGGTCAAGGCAAAGTCCGGTAATGGCGTTCTGAATACCAGAGATAATTCTCTGGCGAAACCCACCTTAAGGTGGGTTTTGTTATTTTGAGGGCTGAGGAAGCTGCTTATTTCTCAATAAATTGTAGGCAATGGTGAAAAATTTCACTGACTTACCTTTCTGTTTTTCAGAAATGGGATAAGCGCTAGTTATATGCAAACGAAGTTTTTTCTTTTCCCTGAAAGCCCTAAACGCAACAAAGTAAAATGCCTTGTCTCCTTCGTCTAAGTCCACCTCAATCACGGCATAGCTACCATACCCGGCATGAATAACATTGCTTTCTGGCAGCGCCAAAATGGTTCTTTTTAAGTGTGTGCGCGCTAAGTTATAACGGTGCTGGCAGAAGGGACGAGATTCTTTAGGCGCGTGGTACATTAACGATTGTTTTTCTTCGTTCGTCTGATGTTCATAATCTTTTGTGAAGCAGTGAAGAGAGTAGGTAACCCAAAAGCGATACTCTAAAGGCTCTTTGCCCTCATGATGCTGAACGTAGACAGCCTGATGAGCATCAAGAAACGATAAATCACGAATATCACCATCCGGATGTCCAAAAGGTCGCCACTTCTCCACTTCCTGTTTCATTCTCGTTCCTTAAGAAAGTTACACAGGAATAGTATCGAATCCTTGCCGAGTTTGACTTAATTAGTTCAGTCAGTTTCAGGATATTAGCCATCTCTACATTGATTATGAGTATCCAGAAATTCATTAAATATTCTGACAAATGCTCTTCCCCTGAACTACACCCATAAAAAAACCCGCCGAAGCGGGTTTTTACGTTATTTGCGGATTAACGATTACTCGTTATCAGAACCGCCCAGACCTGCGTTCAGCAGTTCTGCCAGGCTGGCAGATGCGTCTTCTGCAGTCACCTGCGGTGCAGCCGGAGCTTCACCCGCAGCACGGCGACGCATACGATCCTGGTGGTACGCGTAACCGGTACCTGCCGGGATCAGACGACCCACGATAACGTTCTCTTTCAGGCCACGCAGTTCGTCGCGTTTACCCGCAACGGCTGCTTCGGTCAGGACACGAGTTGTCTCCTGGAACGATGCCGCAGAGATGAAGGACTCGGTTGCCAGAGACGCTTTGGTGATACCCAGCAGGTCGCGGGAGTAAGTTGCACCCACTTTGCCGTTCGCTTCCAGTTCGCGGTTTGCGATCTTGACGCGAGAGTATTCAACCTGTTCGCCTTCCAGGAAGTCGGAGCTGCCCGCGTTAACGATGGTAGCTTTACGCAGCATCTGACGAACGATAACTTCGATGTGTTTATCGTTAATCTTAACGCCCTGCAGACGGTATACGTCCTGTACTTCGTTAACGATGTAACGAGTAACAGCATGAACACCACGCAGACGCAGAATGTCGTGCGGCGCTTCCGGACCGTCGGAAATTACGTCACCACGTTCTACACGTTCACCTTCGAACACGTTGAGCTGACGCCATTTCGGAATCATCTCTTCGTACGGATCGCTACCGTCTACCGGGGTGATAACCAGACGACGTTTACCTTTGGTTTCTTTACCGAAGGAAACGATACCGCTGATTTCAGCCAGGATTGCCGGCTCTTTCGGACGACGTGCTTCGAACAGGTCCGCAACGCGCGGCAGACCACCGGTGATGTCCTTGGTACCGCCGGATTCCTGCGGAATACGCGCCAGGGTGTCACCAGAGCTGATCTGTACGCCATCTTCCAGCTGAACAATCGCTTTACCCGGCAGGAAGTACTGCGCAGGCATATCGGTACCTGGGATCAGAACGTCGTTACCCTGAGCATCAACGATTTTCAGTGCCGGACGCAGATCTTTACCACCTGCGGTACGTTCTGCGGAATCCAGAACCACCAGCGAAGACAGACCTGTCAGTTCGTCGGTCTGACGAGTAATGGTCTGGCCGTCGATCATGTCAGTAAAGCGTACAAAACCGCTTACTTCGGTGATAACCGGCATGGTGTGCGGGTCCCAGTTTGCAACGGTTTCGCCGCCAGCAACCTGTTCGCCATCGCCTTTCGCCAGTACCGCACCGTAAGGTACTTTGTAGCTTTCTTTGGTACGACCGAATTCGTCGATCAGTTTCAGTTCGGTGTTACGGGAAGTGATAACCAGTTTACCGCTGGAGTTCACAACCGACTTCACGTTGCTGAGCTTGATGCTACCTTTGTTTTTCACCTGGATGCTGGATTCAGCAGCCGCACGAGATGCCGCACCACCGATGTGGAACGTACGCATGGTCAGCTGTGTACCCGGTTCACCGATGGACTGTGCCGCGATAACACCGATTGCTTCACCTTTGTTGATGATGTGGCCACGCGCCAGGTCACGACCGTAGCAGTGCGCACATACACCAAAGTCGGTGTCACAAGATACAACAGAACGTACTTTTACCGCGTCGACAGAGTTCTCTTCCAGCAGGTCACACCACTGTTCGTGCAGCAGCGTGTTGCGCGGAACGAGGATATCAGCAGTACCCGGCTTCAGAACGTCTTCAGCAGTTACACGACCCAGTACGCGATCGCGCAGCGGCTCTTTAACGTCACCACCCTCGATAACCGGAGTCATCATGATACCTTCATGGGTACCACAATCGTCTTCGGTAACCACCAGGTCCTGCGCCACGTCAACCAGACGACGAGTCAGGTAACCGGAGTTCGCAGTTTTCAGTGCGGTATCCGCCAGACCCTTACGAGCACCGTGGGTGGAGATGAAGTACTGGAGTACGTTCAGACCTTCACGGAAGTTCGCGGTGATTGGCGTTTCGATGATGGAGCCATCCGGCTTCGCCATCAGACCACGCATACCAGCAAGCTGACGAATCTGTGCCGCAGAACCACGCGCACCGGAGTCGGCCATCATGTAGATGCTGTTGAAGGAAACCTGCTTCTCTTCCTGACCGTCACGGTTAATAACGGTTTCAGTTTGCAGGTTATCCATCATCGCTTTGGATACACGATCGTTCGCCGCAGCCCAGATATCGATAACTTTGTTGTAGCGTTCGCCCGCAGTTACCAGACCAGACTGGAACTGCTCCTGAATTTCAGCAACTTCTGCTTCTGCCTCGGAGATGATTTCGTGTTTCTTCTCCGGGATGACCATGTCATCGATACCAACAGATGCACCAGAACGCGCTGCATATGCAAAGCCGGTGTACATGATCTGGTCCGCAAAAATAACGGTCGGTTTCAGACCGAGAATGCGGTAGCAGGTGTTCAGCATTTTGGAGATTGCTTTTTTACCCAGCGCCTGGTTGACGATGGAGTAAGGCAGACCTTTCGGTACAATCATCCACAGAATGGCACGGCCAACAGTCGTGTCTTTCAGGCTGGTTTTCGCTACTAATTCACCGTTTGCATCTTTTTCATACTCGGTGATACGCACTTTAACGCGCGCATGCAGAGAAGCCAGACCAGAGCGATACAGACGTTCTGCTTCTTTCGGGCCAGTCAGCACCATGCCTTCGCCTTTGGCGTTAACACAGTCACGGGTCATGTAGTACAGACCCAGTACAACGTCCTGAGACGGAACGATGATTGGTTCGCCGTTCGCCGGGGACAGGATGTTGTTGGTAGACATCATCAGCGCACGCGCTTCGAGCTGGGCTTCCAGCGTCAGCGGTACGTGAACAGCCATCTGGTCACCATCGAAGTCGGCGTTATATGCCGCACAAACCAGCGGGTGCAGCTGGATAGCTTTACCTTCGATCAGTACCGGTTCAAATGCCTGGATACCCAGACGGTGCAGAGTCGGTGCACGGTTCAGCAGTACCGGGTGTTCGCGGATAACTTCGTCCAGGATATCCCAAACGACAGCTTCTTCGCGCTCAACCATTTTCTTCGCAGCTTTAATGGTGGTAGCAAGACCACGCAGTTCCAGCTTGCCGTAGATGAACGGTTTGAACAGCTCCAGCGCCATTTTCTTCGGCAGACCGCACTGATGCAGACGCAGGTATGGACCTACGGTGATTACAGAACGACCGGAGTAGTCAACACGCTTACCGAGCAGGTTCTGACGGAAACGACCCTGTTTACCTTTGATCATGTCGGCCAAAGATTTCAGAGGACGCTTGTTAGAACCGGTGATTGCACGACCGCGACGACCGTTATCCAACAGGGCGTCTACCGCTTCCTGCAGCATACGTTTTTCGTTACGTACGATGATATCCGGCGCAGCCAGATCCAGCAGACGTTTCAGACGGTTGTTACGGTTAATGACGCGACGATACAGATCGTTCAGGTCAGAAGTCGCGAAACGACCACCATCCAGCGGAACCAGCGGACGCAGATCTGGCGGCAGTACCGGCAGAACGGTCAGGATCATCCACTCTGGTTTGTTACCAGACTGAACGAACGCTTCCAGCAGTTTGATACGCTTGGTCAGCTTTTTACGCTTGGTTTCGGAGTTGGTTTCGTTCAGCTCTTCACGCAGCTGTTCGCACTCTTGCTCCAGATCCATGCTCTTCAGCAGGGCCTGGATTGCTTCCGCACCCATTTTCGCGTCGAATTCGTCACCGAACTCTTCCAGCGCGTCCAGATACTGTTCTTCAGTCAGGATCTGCTGACGCTCCAGGTTGGTCATACCGCCTTCGATAACCACATAGGATTCAAAGTACAGTACGCGTTCGATATCGCGCAGCGGCATATCGAGCAGCAGGCCGATACGGGACGGCAGCGATTTCAGGAACCAGATGTGCGCAGTCGGGGAAGCCAGTTCAATGTGGCCCATACGCTCACGGCGTACTTTAGTCTGGGTCACTTCAACGCCGCACTTCTCACAGATGACGCCACGGTGTTTCAGGCGCTTGTACTTACCGCACAGGCACTCGTAATCTTTTACCGGCCCAAAGATACGGGCGCAGAAAAGGCCGTCACGTTCTGGTTTGAACGTACGGTAGTTGATGGTTTCCGGCTTTTTAACTTCACCGAAAGACCATGAACGGATCATGTCTGGCGAAGCCAGAGCAATTTTGATCGCATCAAACTCTTCGGTTTTAGTCTGCGCTTTCAGAAACTTTAATAAATCTTTCACGGATTTGCTCCCGTCGGAGTTAGCACAATCCGCTGCCGGGTTTTACCCCGACAGCAGTGACCTGTTTGAGCGAGAATTACTCGTCTTCCAGTTCGATGTTGATACCCAGCGAACGAATCTCTTTCAACAATACGTTGAAGGATTCTGGCATGCCCGGCTCCATCTGATGGTTGCCGTCCACGATGTTTTTATACATCTTAGTACGACCGTTCACGTCATCAGACTTAACGGTGAGCATTTCCTGCAGGGTGTATGCTGCGCCGTATGCTTCCAGCGCCCACACTTCCATCTCCCCGAAACGCTGACCACCGAACTGTGCCTTACCACCCAGCGGCTGCTGAGTAACCAGGCTGTAAGAACCGGTGGAACGCGCGTGCATCTTGTCGTCGACCAGGTGGTTCAGTTTCAGCATGTACATGTAACCAACGGTTACCGGACGTTCGAACTGTTCACCAGTGCGGCCGTCGTACAGGCGGATCTGACCAGAAGTCGGCAGGTCGCCAAGTTTCAGCAGCTCTTTAATTTCTGCTTCTTTCGCACCGTCGAACACCGGCGTTGCGATTGGCATACCTTTGCGCAGGTTTTCAGCCAGACGCATAACTTCTTCATCGCTGAAGGTACTCAGGTCAACTTTCTGACGAACGTCAGCGCCCAGATCGTACGCACGCTGGATGAATTCGCGCAGTTTCGCGACTTCTTGCTGCTGTTTCAGCATGGCGTTGATCTTGTCGCCGATACCTTTCGCAGCCATACCCAGGTGGGTTTCGAGGATCTGACCGATGTTCATACGAGACGGTACGCCCAGCGGGTTCAGTACGATGTCTACCGGCGTGCCGTTTTCATCGTAAGGCATATCTTCGATCGGGTTGATCTTAGAAATTACACCCTTGTTACCGTGACGACCTGCCATCTTGTCACCAGGCTGGATACGGCGTTTAACCGCCAGATATACCTTAACAATCTTCAGCACGCCCGGTGCCAGATCGTCGCCCTGGGTGATTTTGCGGCGTTTCGCTTCAAGTTTCTTCTCGAACTCGTGTTTCAGTTCGTCATACTGCTCAGCCAGCTGTTCCAGCTGATTTTGTTTCTCTTCGTCGGTCAGGCCCAGCTCCAGCCAGCGATCGCGCGGCAGTTTGTCGAGCTTCTCAGCTTCAACGCCACCGGCTACCAGCACAGCACGGATACGGCTGAACAGACCCGCTTCGAGGATCTGCAGTTCTTCAGACAGGTCTTTCTTCGCCTGTTTGAGCTGCATTTCTTCGATTTCCAGCGCACGTTTGTCTTTTTCTACGCCATCGCGAGTAAAGACCTGAACGTCGATAACCGTACCGGATACACCGTTTGGTACGCGCAGAGAAGAGTCTTTAACGTCAGACGCTTTCTCACCGAAGATCGCACGCAGCAGTTTTTCTTCTGGGGTCAGCTGAGTTTCACCTTTCGGCGTTACCTTACCAACCAGAATGTCGCCACCGGTCACTTCCGCACCAATGTAAACGATACCGGATTCATCCAGTTTGGAGAGCGCAGCTTCACCCACGTTCGGGATGTCAGCGGTGATCTCTTCCGGCCCCAGCTTGGTGTCACGGGACACACACGCCAGTTCCTGAATGTGGATGGTGGTGAAACGGTCTTCCTGAACAACACGCTCGGATACGAGGATGGAGTCTTCGAAGTTGTAACCATTCCACGGCATGAACGCTACGCGCATGTTCTGGCCAAGCGCCAATTCACCGAGGTCGGTGGACGGACCGTCTGCCAGCACGTCGCCACGTTCAACCGGTTCACCCAGAGACACACACGGCATCTGGTTGATACAGGTGTTCTGGTTAGAACGGGTGTATTTGGTCAGGTTGTAGATGTCGATACCTGCTTCACCCGGATACATCTCGTCTTCGTTAACTTTGATAACGATACGGGAAGCATCCACGTACTGAACGACACCACCACGTTTAGCTACCGCAGTTACACCGGAGTCAACGGCAACAGCACGTTCCATACCCGTACCAACCAGCGGCTTATCAGCGCGCAGAGTCGGAACGGCCTGACGTTGCATGTTCGCACCCATCAATGCACGGTTGGCGTCATCGTGTTCAAGGAACGGGATCAGGGACGCACCGACGGATACCACCTGCTGGGTGGATACGTCCATGTAGTCAACCTGGTCGCGGCTGAACAAGCTGGATTCGCCTTTGCTACGGCAAGTTACCAGGTCTTCTACGAAGTGGCCTTCTTCATCCAGGTTGGAGTTCGCTTGGGCGATAACGTAGTTGCCTTCTTCGATAGCAGACAGGTAGTGAATTTCGTCAGTTACAACACCGTCGGTCACTTTACGATACGGAGTCTCAAGGAAGCCGTATTCGTTAGTCTGTGCGTACACGGACAGAGAGTTGATCAGACCGATGTTCGGACCTTCAGGGGTTTCGATTGGACATACGCGACCGTAGTGAGTCGGGTGTACGTCTCGAACTTCGAAGCCTGCACGTTCACGGGTCAGACCGCCTGGGCCGAGTGCGGAGATACGACGTTTGTGCGTAATCTCAGACAGCGGGTTGTTCTGGTCCATAAACTGAGACAGCTGGCTGGAACCGAAGAACTCTTTCACTGCTGCGGAAATCGGCTTGGCGTTGATCATATCCTGAGGCATCAGGGTATCCAGATCGCCCAGAGACAGACGCTCTTTCACCGCACGCTCTACACGTACCAGACCAACGCGGAACTGGTTTTCCGCCATTTCGCCAACGGAACGGATACGACGGTTGCCGAGGTGGTCGATATCATCGACTTCGCCTTTACCGTTACGGATATCGATGAGCTTTTTCATAACATCAATGATGTCGTCTTTGCTCAGGATACCGGAACCTTCGATTTCTTCGCGCAGCAGAGAACGGTTGAACTTCATACGACCAACCGCAGACAGGTCATAACGGTCTTCGGAGAAGAACAGGTTCTCAAACAGGCTTTCAGCTGCTTCACGAGTCGGCGGCTCGCCAGGGCGCATCATGCGGTAGATTTCTACCAGTGCGCTCAGACGGTCGTTAGTTGGGTCGACACGTAAGGTTTCAGAGATATATGGGCCGTGATCCAGATCGTTGGTGAACAGCGTTTCGATACGCTTGTGACCAGACTGGCTCAGCTTAGCCAGCAGATCCAGGCTCAGCTCCATGTTCGCTGCGCAGATCAGCTCGCCGGTAGACTCATCAATATAGTCTTTAGCAACCACTTTACCTGCGATGTACTCAACCGGGACTTCGATCAGTTTGACGTCGTCTTTTTCCAGCTGGCGAATATGGCGCGCAGTAATACGGCGGCCTTTTTCTACGTACACTTTACCGTTAGCTTCGATGTCAAAAGATGCGGTTTCACCACGCAGGCGTTCCGGCACCAGTTCCATCTGCAGCTTGTTATCACGGATTTCAAAGATAACTTTTTCAAAGAACAGGTCGAGGATCTGTTCAGTAGTGTAGTTCAGGGCGCGCAGAATGATGGTCGCAGGCAGTTTACGGCGACGGTCGATACGTACGAACAGGTTGTCCTTCGGATCGAATTCGAAGTCCAGCCAGGAACCACGGTAAGGGATGATGCGCGCGTTATACAGCACTTTACCCGAAGAGTGGGTTTTACCTTTGTCGGAGTCAAAGAAGACGCCCGGACTACGGTGCAGCTGGGAAACGATAACACGCTCAGTACCGTTGATAACAAAGGTACCGTTGTCTGTCATGAGCGGAATTTCGCCCATGTAGACTTCTTGTTCTTTAATGTCTTTTACGGTGCCTTCCGGCGCTTCGCGCTCATAGATCACCAGACGCAGTTTAACGCGCAGCGGTGCGGAATAGGTCACGCCACGGATTTGACATTCCTGGACGTCAAACACCGGTTCGCCAAGGCGGTAGCTGACGTATTGCAGCTCGGAATTACCGCTGTAGCTCTGAATCGGGAATACGGAACGGAAAGCAGCTTCCAGACCATACTGCCCTTCAGGATCTTGCTCGATAAATTTCTGAAACGAGTCAAGCTGGATAGAAAGGAGATAAGGTACATCCAGAACTTGTGGACGTTTACCAAAATCCTTACGAATACGTTTTTTCTCGGTATAGGAGTAAACCATAGGGTTCCTCAGCTCGCTGACAAGTCGACCCATCTGTCCATTGAGCGGACAGTTTGTGCAACACTATTTTGTTGACCGGAAAATGGAACACTTTCCGCAATGCCTGTTGCTATCACGCTTAAACCATTTCATTGCGATTTACACAGAACGGACGTCCTGTCGCAGTATATTAAGTCGTCGATAGAAACAAGCATTGAAAGGCACAGCAGTAGTCAAACAGTGTGAAACGCTACTGGCGCCTTACAGCGCAAAAAGGCTGGTGACCAAAAAGTCACCAGCCATCAGCCTGATTTCTCAGGCTGCAACCGGAAGGGTTGGCTTATTTAACTTCAACTTCAGCGCCAGCTTCTTCCAGGGATTTTTTCAGTGCTTCTGCGTCGTCTTTGCTCACGCCTTCTTTCAGAGCAGCCGGTGCAGATTCTACCAGGTCTTTAGCTTCTTTCAGACCCAGGCCAGTTGCGCCACGTACTGCTTTGATAACAGCAACTTTGTTAGCGCCAGCAGCTTTCAGAATTACGTCGAATTCAGTTTTTTCTTCAGCAGCTTCAACCGGGCCAGCAGCTACAGCTACAGCAGCAGCAGCGGAAACACCGAATTTTTCTTCCATTGCAGAGATCAGTTCTACAACGTCCATTACAGACATAGCTGCAACTGCTTCAATGATTTGATCTTTAGTGATAGACATTTAAATTGTTCCTGAATATCAGAATAAGTTTATACGTAAGCGAATGCGTTAAAAAGATAACTGCGATTAAGCAGCTTCTTTCGCATCGCGTACAGCAGCCAGAGTACGAACCAGTTTGCCAGCCGAAGCTTCTTTCATGGTTGCCATCAGGCGTGCAATTGCTTCTTCGTAGGTCGGCAGAGTTGCCAGGCGGTCGATCTGAGACGCCGGGATCAGCTCACCTTCAAAGGCAGCGGCTTTGACCTCAAATTTTGCATTCGCTTTCGCGAACTCTTTGAACAGACGAGCAGCAGCGCCCGGGTGTTCCATAGAGTATGCAATCAGGGTCGGACCAACAAACGCGTCTTTCAGGCACTCGAACGGAGTACCTTCAACAGCACGGCGCAGCAGGGTGTTACGAACAACACGCATGTATACGCCAGCTTCGCGACCTGCTTTACGCAGTTCAGTCATTTTATCTACAGTTACGCCACGGGAATCCGCAACTACTGCAGACAGCGCGCCTTTGGCTACTTCGCTGACTTCAGCAACAATCGCTTGTTTGTCTTGAAGATTTAAAGCCATTAGCTTTGCTCCTGGATGTTTGCCAGAGAAAATCTCTGGAACTCACTTCACTCCTCCAAATGGAGAGAGCGTCTTAATTACGGTGAGCAGAAACAAGCCAGAATATAAAAGAATAATCTTAGCGTTCTGTCACCGTCTACGCAGGGGATTAAGTTTCTTGCGAAACTCCTGCGGTCTTCGACGGAGGCCTGGATAGGCCAGGCTCCAACGAACAAATCTTTTCTATCCGTCGCTATTCAGCTTGTGGCGGCGTTGGCTTTCTTCGTTCGCACCAGTCACATAGTTAGCTATGCTCCTGGCGACTCACTCAGTTGCCGCCTTGCCACAATCCGAAGCTCTCGGATATACGTCTGCATTAAGCATTATACGTGGGGGTAAGATTATAGACAAAATCACCGCCCACGTAAAGGCATTAGTTTACAGAAGCGCTCAGGCCAGCCTGGTCAACTGCAACACCTGCACCCATGGTGGTGGAGATGCTAACTTTCTTGATGTACACGCCTTTCGCCTGAGTCGGTTTTGCTTTTTTCAGCGCAACCAGCAGAGCTTCCAGGTTTTCTTTCAGTTTGTCAGCGTCAAAGTCCACTTTACCGATGGTGGTGTGGATGATGCCGTTTTTGTCGTTACGGTAACGAACCTGGCCAGCTTTAGCGTTTTTAACCGCTTCAGCAACGTTCGGCGTTACAGTACCCACTTTCGGGTTTGGCATCAGGCCGCGCGGACCCAGAACCTGGCCCAGCTGGCCTACAACGCGCATTGCATCCGGAGAAGCAATAACAACGTCAAAGTTCATTTCGCCTTTCTTGATCTGGTCAGCCAGATCTTCCATACCTACCAGTTCAGCACCTGCAGCTTTAGCAGCTTCAGCGTTTGCACCCTGGGTAAATACGGCTACGCGAACGGAACGGCCAGTACCGTGCGGCAGTACAGTTGCACCACGTACGTTCTGGTCAGATTTACGAGCGTCGATGCCGAGGTTAACAGCAACGTCCACGCTTTCTACGAATTTAGCAGTCGCCAGCTCTTTCAGCAGAGCGATAGCTTCGTTGATGTCGTACTGTTTGGTTGCATCAACTTTCTCGCGGATAACACGCATGCGCTTGGTCAGTTTAGCCATTTCTTAGTCCTCCACTACCAGGCCCATGGAACGTGCAGTACCTTCGATGGAGCGAGTCATCGCTTCAATGTCGGCACCAGTCATGTCGGCAGCTTTGGTCTGCGCGATTTCCTGCAGCTGAGCGCGGGAAATTTTACCCACTTTGTCTTTGTTCGGCTTACCGGAACCAGACTTGATACCAGCCGCTTTTTTCAGCAGAACTGCTGCCGGCGGAGTCTTGGTAACGAAAGTGAAAGAACGGTCAGCGTAAACGGTGATTACTACCGGAATCGGCAGACCTTTTTCGATGGAATCAGTTTTTGCGTTGAACGCTTTGCAGAATTCCATGATGTTTACGCCCTGCTGACCCAGAGCCGGACCTACTGGCGGACTCGGGTTAGCCATACCAGCTGCAACCTGCAGCTTGACATAGGCTTGTACTTTCTTAGCCATTATAAATTCCTCAAGTTGGGTAATAACGCCTCTGAGAGGCTCCCCGTGATATAAAAAATCGTTTTACGGGCAAGGCCCATAAAAACAAAAGGCGCGAAATTGTATTCCAATCTCGCGCCTTGTGCAACGATTAAATCGTCGCTTTTTTGATCGCTGGGTTAGGCTTTTTCAACCTGGCTGAAGTCAAGTTCTACCGGGGTCGCACGACCGAAGATAGAAACAGACACTTTCAGACGAGATTTCTCGTAATCCACTTCTTCAACAACACCGTTGAAGTCAGCGAACGGACCATCATTAACACGGACCATTTCACCCGGTTCAAACAGCGTTTTCGGACGCGGCTTATCACCAACCTGCTGCAGGCGGTTCATAATCGCATCGACTTCTTTATCGCTAATTGGCGCAGGACGATCGGAAGTACCGCCGATGAAGCCCATCACACGCGGTACGCTGCGCACCAGGTGCCAGCTCGCGTCGTTCATCACCATCTGAACGAGGACGTAACCTGGGAAGAATTTGCGTTCGCTTTTGCGACGCTGACCGCCACGGATTTCAACCACTTCTTCGGTTGGTACCATGACTTCACCAAACAAATCTTCCATGTTGTGTAATTTGATATGCTCACGCAGCGATGTTGCTACGCGGCCTTCAAAACCGGAAAACGCCTGAACGACGTACCAGCGCTTTTTAGGAGCTTCAGACATCTCAGAACCTCAGGCCAGTGATAAAGGATACCAGGCGAACCAGAATACCATCCAGTCCCCACAGGATCAGTGACATTACTGCGGTAACCGCAGCCACAATCAGCGTGGTGTGCAATGTTTCCTGGCGAGTCGGCCAAATGACCTTACGGACTTCGGTACGCGCTTCACGGGCAAAAGCAACGGTTGCTTTCCCTTTTGTCGTTAACAGCGCGACACCACCCGCTGCAGCAATCAGAATTACTACGGCCAGCGCACGCAGCGGCAGCATAATGTCGCGATAAAGGTAGTTGCCGACAATTGCCACCAGGAGCAATGCCACCACAACGACCCACTTCATCGCTTCCAGGCCGCGCCCGCTTCCTTGAGCTTCGGTATTCGCACTCATAAACCAACCTGTCAGAAGTATTCTACAAACATTTTCACCCCGCGATCGCGAGGCAAACCAAATCGAAACGCGTATTAGCTTTTCGGATTATACGCCCTCAACAGAGCCTGTCTCAGCAATGATTATGACAAAGAAAATCACTGATGAGCCAGGTTCTGGTACGAAAGCGTGCAAAAAGGGCATCAAATGATGCCCTTTTAGTGCGCATTGCGTCAAATGTTATCGGCAATTAGCTCAGAACTTTTGCTACAACGCCCGCGCCAACGGTACGGCCGCCTTCA
>NZ_RHJJ01000018.1:96252-170677 GCF_004212225.1 Escherichia sp. E14V7 | reverse complement strand
TTCTGCAGCTTCTGCGTTAATGTGCACCCCCACGGCAGAATGATTCTGCCTCGTGCCCCCCCAACCAGCCCAGTTCTTCCTCCTGGGCTGGTTTTTTTATAATTAAACACCCACAATTTTCTTCGTCAGCGCGTAGTCGATTAATAACCAGGATTGTGATTTTTCTGATAAGAACACTGACTGCAAATAAATCAGGGGAAAATAATTATGCATGAACGCGTTGGGTGAAATATAAATCATAGTATAAACGAACGCTCAAACATTGCCGCACTCCTTTGACTCCTGACTAATAATCACCAGACCTTAGTATTAAACTATAATTATATTCCGCATCGAATTATCCTAATCAGGATTTACTTAATGTGGTGTATTATACTTACCACTAAGGATGTTAAATTTGTCAGATACCCCAAAAAGTAACCTTTTATTTTAAATGCTGACGAACAACGTCAACTAAGTAATCAGGAAAATACGCGAGGACCGCGCACTAATGGAAAGCTGTACTAATTCTACACCACCTGTATTTGTCATGGCCCTGTGTGAGTATTTCACATTTGGGATGAAGAATCTTTTCTCCAACAACCACATTAACCTGTCATTTATCCATCGAATTGAGCAGGTCACTATCGGCCTGGATGATACGCTGACCATTATGTTAGTGCTTGATATGTCAGGGACGGAATCGCTACGAATATTCAAAGAAGCCGTTGATTTTCTTATCCAGATTAACAGTCGTAAACGCGTTGGCGTGCTGGTCAGTCGTTATAACTCCTATCTGACACATTACATCTCGCGCAAGTTTGCAGGTAAGGTCACTTTTTTTAACTCCCATAACCTGCACTCCGGTCTTTTTCAGCGCAACTTCCAGACCTGGTTACGGGGTAAAACATTTCGCCCCATGCATACGATTAATCGCTACCGGGACGAACGTTATGGTTTTTCCCTGAAAGAATGGATTTGTCTGGTGCTTCCCCTTGCCGGAGAGTCAATAGCGGAAATGTCCCGATGCATGAAAATACCGGAACCGACGCTGTATCAGATCAGACGCGGCGCGCTAAAAAAATTAGGGCTGAGTTCCTACCGGCAATTCTGTGAACTGTATATCAGAGGGGAAATCCGCACGGAAAACGACAAAATTTTAAGGCAGAAATACTGACGCGTTTTTTGGGTTCACAACGGCTGCGAGGCAGGGCTATCTCATCGCGGCCATAATTTGCAGAAGATTGTCAAAAATGGTGGCCATCAGGTTTTCAAAAAGTGGGCCAAAGGAGTACATCATCAGCGATAGCGCCAGCAATCCAACGCTAAGTGAAATAGGGAAACCGATCACAAAAACAGAAAGTTGCGGCGTCAGACGGTTAATAATACCAAGTGTCAGGTTAATACAGAGCAGTAACGCCACAATAGGTAACGCCAGTATCAAACCGCTACTGAAAATAAGCCCCGCCAGTTTTACAAAAGCCAGATAAGCAGACGCATTGGGTAACGTAGCCACAACGGGCAAAATATCAAAGCTGCGGGCGATAATCTCCAGAAGGTAAAGATGTCCGTTGGCGATTAAAAAGATCAGCGTAGCCAGTAAATTCAGAAAGCGGGCGACCACAGGCATATTCTGTCCACCGGCCCGGTCATAGAAGGTGGCAAATGAAAGTCCCATCTGCAGGCCGATAAGTTCGCCAGCGTGGCGGACAGCCACAAAAATCAACTGAATGATCAACCCGGTGATAAGGCCAATAATGAGCTGCCCCGCTCCCGTCAGAAATCCCTCATACGAAACAATACGAATATTGCTGTCAGGCAATATGGGGGCTATCTGAAAGGCTATCAGTGCCGACAGTGCAATTTTGACCTTTTTGTTGATCGATTTGTCATTAAAGATCGGCGCTGACGTAAAAAGAGCCAGAATACGCAAAAACGGGAAGAAATACTGACCGATATGCAGGTAGAGATCAGCCAGAGACAGAGTGAGCATAACTAGCGAATCAGATAAGGCAGGCTGTTAAACAACCCGTGCATATAATCAAGCATAACGCTTAACATCCAGGGACCAAGAGCAATAATGACCACCACAATCAGAAGGATCTTGGGAATAAAAGACAATGTCATCTCGTTTATTTGCGTGGACGCCTGAAGAATGCTGATAACCAACCCGGCAACCAGAGACGCCAGCAATAACGGCGCGGCAATCATCAGACCGACTTTAATGGCCTGGAATCCCATCGCCATGACTTGTTCTTCTGTCATCTCTTTTCCTCGTCAGCTAAAAAAACTTTGAGCCAGTGAACCAATCAACAACTGCCAGCCGTCGACCAGAACAAACAGCATCAATTTAAAAGGTAATGAGATTGTCGCTGGCGGCACCATCATCATCCCCAGCGCCATCAAAACACTGGCGACCACAAGGTCGATAATCAAAAACGGTATAAAGATGGTAAAGCCAATCTGGAAACCTGTTTTCAGTTCACTGGTGACAAACGCCGGAACCAGCAGACTTAACGGTACATCTTCCGGTCCGGCGAAGTTTTGCTGATGAGCGATGCGGGTATACAACGCCAGATCATCCTGACGCGTTTGTTGCAACATAAATTCCCGCAGCGGCTGAATACCTTTATCGATGGCGACCTGAGCGGTGATTTTATCCTGACTTAAAGGCATCCATGCGTCGTCATAGATTTTATTAAACACGGGCGACATGACATAAAAAGTGAGGAACAGCGCCAGACCTAACAGCACCTGGTTTGGTGGTGTTGATGACGTTCCCAACGCGTTACGCAGCAATCCCAACACAATGATGATGCGTGTAAAACCGGTCATCATCAGCAAAATAGCGGGTAGAAAGGTCAGCGATGTCAGCAGGACCAGCGTCTGTACCGGTAAAGACCAGCCTTCCCCACCCGCCGGGCGAGTTAACAGAATGTCGCTATTGGCAGCGAATGCGCTATGTACAGGCAATCCGATGCCAAACACCATGACCAACAGGCCACAGATAATCGACATTACCCGCCATGATGGTTTTATTTTATTGTGACTTGCCATAACGCCCCCGCAGACTGTTTGCCAGCACTGTCTGAAAACAGTCAACCAGCGAGCTACGGGACTGCGGTTGATCAACAGCCGCAAAATTTTCTTCGACCGTTTTTTTGTCGATGGCGCTCAGACAGGAGATCTTTTCTGCCGTCACGCCAAGCAGTAACCATTGATTTCCCACTTCCACAAGAACCAGGCGTTCACGCGGCCCCAGAGACTGGCTGAATTTAATATTTAACAGCGCATTGCGGCCATTTTTTTTCCCTGAAATACCGCCAGAACGACGTAAATACCAGAGTAAAAGAAGTAACCCGAATATTATCAGGCAGAGGATACCGCCGGTATGCATCCATACCGACGACATGCTGGTTGTTGAAGCGGTGGGTAAAACTGTATGAGTACTATTGATCATTATCTGCTCAGGCGATAAATACGTTCAGATGGCGTAATAATATCGGTAATACGAATACCGAATTTATCCGACACCACAACCACTTCTCCCTGTGCAATAAGATAACCATTAATCAAAATATCCAGAGGTTCACCTGCCAGACCTTCCAGCGCAACCACAGACCCCTGGCTCAGTGCCAGAAGTTCCTTGATGGTCATACGGGTTCTGCCAAGTTCTACCGTCATTCTGACCGGAATATCCATAACCAGATTCAGGTCAGAGGCAATAGCTTTCGCCCCGTCCATCACGCCCGTCGTTCCTGCGGATTCGCGCTGTTCTTCCAGTGCGTCTGCCCAGGCCGTATCTGCGGGAGTAGAGGTAGTGCCCGCCTGTTCATTCTTGCTCATGCGAGCTCTCCTTAGAAAAAGGTGCTAATGCTGTATTAAAAAGTTCTTCTACCTGCAAGGCGTACTGATTGCTTGCACTGCCATATTTCCCGGACAGTACCCGTACGCCATCAACATAAGCTTCAGCGATTTCAGGTTTATCTAACGGCAAAACATCGTGTTGCTTCAGGCTCATAATTTGTGACAGTCGCATCTGGACGTCGGATAAATTCACCACCAGTTCCAGTTCCGTATTTCTGACCTGTGAAGCCAGCGTATTACGCCAGTTTTGATCTTCCTGCCAGGCGTTTTCCTGTGGTGGACTGGTAAGCAAAGAACGTATTGGCTCAATAACGTTGAAAGGGATGCAGATATCCATCTGGACGCACTCTGAACCCAGTTCGATATAAAACGGTGTAGTAATCACAATATCATTCGGTGACGACGTAATATTGGTGAATTTCACCTGCATTTCTGAGCGAATATATTCTGTTTTAAGACCATAAACCGTACTCCAGGCAAAGTCATAAGACTCCAGAGCAATTGACAATATACGCTGAATAATACGTTGTTCAGTGGGGGTAAACTCCCGCCCATCCGCTTTTGTTTTAAAACGTCCGTCACCGCCAAATAAATTTTCCACCAACATAAACACCATATTGGGAGAAAAGACGAACAGTGCCGTCCCGCGCAAAGGTGACAGATGAATCAAATTAAGATTGGTCATCACAGGCAAGTTACGCGCAAATTCATGATAAGGCTGTACCCGAATATTACCGGTAGTGACGTCCAGACTGCGGTGCAACACGTTGAACGCTCCGACACGAAACTGGCGGGCAAAACGTTCATTAATGAATTCCAGCGTGCTGAGTCGTTCATGAACAACGCGTCGTTGCGTCACCGGATCGTAAGGACGGATACCATCCTCAGGAGCCATGGCAGATAGAGTGTTTTCAGATGCGCCGTTACCATCGCCATTCAGAAGACTATCCACCTCATCCTGTGACAAAATATTGTCAGACATAGCGATTACCGTAAAATAAAGATGTTAAATAAAACATCGGTAACTTTAACCGTCTGTTTCCCGGATAGTGGACTTGCCAGTTCTTTTTCAACTTGATGAACCAGTTGCTGTTTACCTTCGCGTGTGCTCAACTCCTCCATCGTCTGCTGTGAAAATAGCATAACAAGGCGGCTACGAATTTCTGGCAGGAAACGTTTTAACAATTCCTGGGAGCGAGGATCTTTCAGACGCAGCGTCAATCCAACATACAGAACATGTTCTGTTCCATCGACACCAGGCTTCAGACTGACAGTAAACGTATCCAAAGGTGTATAAATAGGTATTTCAAACGTTTCCTCTATTTCTTCAATTTCCTGCTCTATTGTGCCTTTTTTAACATTGTTCTTTAAACTCTCCAGTTCTGTCCAGGTATAACCAAAACATGCGCTGGCAAAAACAAATGCCAGGACGGTCAGCGCTATGCGACCTTTGCTTTTTTTGCCACTCTGAGTGGTATCCAGATTCTTTTTTGACATCACAAAAATATACTCAGTAATTTGCACCCCGTTACACCCGGGACAGGTGCTGTATTCTATTACATAACCTGGTATTAATAATCCGGCAAAAAAATGTCGCTGCTGGCATTAAATTGATAGATAGATTTGACTTCAGACAACATTGTAAACGTTTGCCTGCATCCTTAATGAAAATGAATGTTGCAGAAATGATAAAAAAACACCACCTACGTGAGATTTATAACCAGTTGAATTTTAATATAATTAAAGATCAGGATCGATATCAACAGCCCGCAAAGAAGCAAGTTTAAACCCGGAAAAAATACCACCATAATAAAACAACAAAGCCCGGGAACCGGGCTTTCAGATAAATAACAAAATAAATTTATCAGACAAAAGTATTTATTCCGCCGGAACGACTGATCGTATGCAGAATTACGCCTGGTTCATCCGGTACGCTTTCCACACCATCATCGGATTGCATATCCTGTTCTGCTGTCTGATTTTGCGAACCGTTCTCCCACGAAGGTCTGGAGTCCGCAGCAACATTGGTTTGCCCAAGAGAGATCCCTGATTCTGCAAGGGAGTTTCGTAAATGAGGCATCGCCGTTTCAAGCGCAGCGCGAACCTGATGGTCGGCTGCGGCAAAATGAAGCTGCACCTGATCATTATTTATCCGCAGACTAATATGCAGACTACCAAGATCTTCCGGGTGCAATCTCAGCTCCGCATGATGAATCCCTTCACGAGTAAAGCAAGCCAACTGCTGACTCAAATTCTGCTGCCATTCCGTAGTCCCCACAGACGCTGTCAATACAGAGGGCTGCGCAGATGGGGATACCCCCACAGGCTCACGGATTTGAATGCTCATATCCCCAATGGTTGGGATATGAAAAGCATCCGCTGTATGACTTTCCTGATGTTGTACAGGCATCTGTTCCGTCGGTTGATTCGCCACCGCCGAATCCAGAGACGTTGCCAATTGTTCCGATGACTGAGGCAGTGTATGACCGGTATTGGTGGCCGACTCAAGATGCAAGGAATCGGGTTTTAATGGCAGCGATGAAGATGGATGAGCAACCGGTTTACCGACTTTCCCCGCAAACTCTGAATAGGCAACGGCTTTATTCAACGTTTGCGAATGGCTGGTATCGAAAGCATTATTTTGTACTTCATCCCCATTCTGTTCCGCTAAAAGTTCAGTTTCAGGCAAACTAACATCGGAACTCCCCTTTTCCGTTTGGGACGCCACATTTTCAGGCGACACCGACGTATTTTTCAGGGCGGTAACCAGTCCATTGCCTTCAAACATCGGTGACGCTGTCATTTCCTGGTTTATACCTGTTTCTGGTAATGGTGTACTTTGCGCCGGAAGCAGGTAAAACAGATTATCCATGACACCAGAGTGCTCCCCTTCAGGCGATCCTTTCCCTTTTTCTTCCTCGTTCGGTAACAGATTTACTGTCCCTTCCGACGGAAGATGAGGCTTCGGGATGGCGCCAGGAAGCAGTTTGCTGTCGAGTTCTGCGGCAAATGATGACGTGTCTGTGTCATTCTGCGTTACAGCGTGTCCATGCCCCAGATTGCCAGTATTCATAGGTAAAGAAATTACCTGCATTTTATTTTCCCCTCTGGCTGGCGCGGCGGGCAAATTCATCCATCATTTTTTGTTCCTGTCGGTTTTCTTTCAATATACGCTGGGCTTCGGCCCGGCTTTTTAATGTTTCAAATGCGTTTAACCGCTGACGATCTTTTTGCCAGTCACTGAGCGAGGCATCGACAATCTGTTGGCTGTTGTTCACCTGGTTTACCTGCTGCAAAACGACCTTTTCCAGCGCACCAATAAAACTTTGCCATGACTGGAGCGTAGACACTGACATCCCCTTATCGGCAATGGTGTTTTGCAGTTGGCGACGATATTCAGATTCGTATGTCTGTAATTGTTGTAAACGTGAGACTTCATTCTCATGCGACTGGCGCGCACGCCCCAGTCGCACCGTGGTGTCATTGAGTTTCTTTTCGGCCAGATCCCGCAAAACATCCATTGGTGCTGACGTTGCCATGATTATTCACCTGCTTCAGGGCCTCTGTTATCCGGGAATAACGCATCGAGCTGGCGACATGAAACATCATATTCCTGGCGTTCATGGATGCCCTGTTGCAGATAGCGTTCCATTTCTGGATATAAGGTGATCGCCTGATCCAGTAAAGGATCGCTGCCTCTGGCATACGCCCCTACGCTGACCAAATCCCGGTTCCGCTGCCACGAGGACAGAAGTTGTTTAAAACGCTGTACCTTTTTAAATTGCGCTGGTTGCGTAATTTCCGTCATCACACGGCTGATAGAAGCTTCAATATCAATGGCCGGATAGTGGCCTGATTCCGCCAGTCGGCGTGACAGAACAATATGTCCGTCGAGAATGGCACGAGCGGAGTCCGCAATCGGGTCCTGCTGATCGTCGCCTTCCGTCAATACGGTATAGAATGCAGTGATTGATCCACCGCCACGGATACCATTTCCGGCTCTCTCCACCAGGGCCGGTAAACGGGCGAAAACAGAAGGCGGATAGCCTTTGGTTGCTGGCGGTTCGCCAATGGCTAATGCTATCTCACGTTGCGCCATCGCATAACGCGTCAGCGAATCCATGATCAGCAACACATTTAATCCACGGTCACGGAAATCTTCCGCAATACGGGTTGCATATACCGCCCCCTGCATACGCAGTACCGGCGATACATCGGCAGGCGCAGCAATAACCACCGAACGCTGTAAGCCATCCTTTCCGAGGATATTTTCAATAAAATCTTTGACTTCACGGCCTCGTTCGCCGATGAGTCCCACAACCACCACATCAGCGGTGGTATAGCGCGCCATCATGCCTAACAGGACACTTTTCCCGACACCGGACCCCGCGAACAGCCCCATACGCTGGCCTCGTCCCACGGTCAGTAACCCATTGATCGCCCGAACGCCGACATCAAGCACATTGCGAATAGGATCGCGTTGTAACGGGTTAAACGGAGCGGTAAATAATGTTGCCCGATCACTATTACTGGGAGGAGGAAGGCCATCCAGTGGTCGCGCACTGGCATCCAGCACACGCCCCAATAATCCAGGCCCAACAGGAAGCTGCTTGCCTTGTGTTAACTTATCACCGCTATCCGGCGCCCAGACTCTGGCGCCAGGCAAGATGCCGTCCACATGTTCCAGCGGCATCAGATACAGCGTTTGTCCACTGAAACCAACAACCTCACTTTCTACACAACGAATACCATCCGGGCCGTCACGTTCAACAATGCACAGCGTTCCGATGGGTAATTTTAGTCCGGTGGCTTCCATCACCAGTCCAGTCGCGCGGATCAGCCTGCCGTACTGACGAAAAGCGGGTAACGTCGTCATCCGCGTTTCTTGCTGTTCCAGAGCACCCAGCCAGTTTTTGAGATGCGAAGTCATACACCGCCCCTGTTACGAACCAATTGACACAACGACTGCCAGCGGGTTTCCAGCGAGGCATCCAGTTCCCCTTCTTCCGTACTGATCCGACAACCGCCGGGTAGAAGATGAGGATCGGCACACAATTCCCAGTCATAGGCTGAGAGTAACGTCTCAAGCTGCTGGCGTACCTCTTCTGGTTCTTCCGCACTGATGGTCAGGCGAAATTTACCTTTCAGTAAACTATCTTCGTTGAGTAGGGTACGGATGTGATTCATCAGACTGGTATGCATTTTATCCGTAACGCCCTGCCCGCCCAACAGAGTACGCACCGCCATCAGCGCCAGTTGCACCAGGCGGGCAGGAATGACGCTGTCCATGTTTTCAACCGAGATCTGGAAACTTTCCATCACGCGGGAAAACTGTGAATTTAACAGCGATTGTTGAGCATGTATTTCCGCTAATCCTTGCTTAATGCCTTCGGCTTTTCCCTGTTGCAATCCTTCTTCGTAGCCGCGGCGGCGGCCCTCTTCTTCGCCCTTTACCAGTCCCTGCGTAAACCCTTTTTGCCCTTCCTGTTGGCGAACACGAGCAAGCTCTGCCTGCCGGTCCGGGTCAGACATTGGGTCTGCATCTGCATGATTTTCAGACTCCAGGTTTGGCCATGAGGAACTGCCCTGCCCGAGCAGATCATCAGGCCGCCAGGGTTTCCAGGTTGTCTCAGACGTAGACATCCTCACCTCCGCCAATCACCATCTCTCCGACTTCCACCAGACGACGTACCACCAACAGAATGGATTTCTGTTCTGCTTCAACCTGGGTCATACGTACCGGACCACGGGAATTGAGATCATCACGCATAATTTCAGCCTGACGTTTGGACATGTTGCTGAAGAACTTCTCACGCAGCGCCTGATCAGCGCCTTTCAACGCAACCAGCAGAGACTCGCCATCGACTTCCTGCAGCAGGCGCTGGATGCTGCGGTCGTCCATATCCACCAGATTTTCGAACAGGAACATCTCGTCAATAATTTTTTGCGCCAGTTCAGGATCAAATTCACGGAATGCAGTAAGCGCCGCTTCTTCCTGCTGAGTTTTCATCAGGTTGAGAATTTCAGCCGCCGGACGAACACCACCCATATTGTTGCGCTTCAGTGACTGACCGTGGAGCAGATTGTTCAGTACATCCGTCAGTTCTTGCAGTGCCACCGGCTGGACGCCGTTAAAGGTGGCAATACGCAACATAATGTCGTTACGTTCGCGTTCTTCGAATTTCGCCAGTACGCTTGCTGCCTGAGCGCGTTTCAGATGCACCAGAATGGTCGCAATAATCTGCGGATGCTCTTCCCGAATCAGGTCATACACCATATACGGTTCCATCAGACCCAACGTATCGATACCGTTGTTTTCACTATGGGCATCCAGCAGATTATCCAACAAGGCTTCGGCCTGGGATTCACCCAGCGCTTTCACCAGAACATTGCGTAAATACTCATCCGCATTGATGCTGATGGACGCATACTCTTCTGAATCGCGTTTGAATTCACTCAGCACCTGAGCAATCTGCTCATGGGTATAAGAGTGAATACTGACAATAGCAGTGCTTATCTGTGCCACCTCCTGAGGACTGAGATGGCGGAAGACGTCGGCGGCGCGGTCATCGCCGAGCGTTAGCATAATAATGGCGCTTCGCATGGCAGCATTCATGATGGTTTCTGCTCCTTATTCATCCACTGGCGAATAACCAGTGCAATAATCTGCGGTGCCTCATCGGCCATTTCACGCAGTTGCTGAGTAGTAAGCTCGGTATCCATGCGCTGTTGAGCCTTGGCAAGTTCGCTGTGTTCTTTTTTCTGCCGCTGCGCCGTTGCTTCGGCCTGACGTGCTTCTTTTTCCATTTCGAGCCGCTGGAGCAGCATTTCCTGATGTTTCACCCAGAATGGCCATACGGCTTTACGCCACAGCATCCAGGCAACCAGAGCGACTAAAAGATAACGCAGTACGCTAAGAACTAACTGAATGACATCCTGCTGTTGCCACAGTGGAAGAGCGACATCTTTGTCTGACTGGCTAAATGGTGTGTTAACCACATTTACCGAATCCCCACGGGAAGCGGTATAGCCCATTGCCTCTTTAACCAGATCGTTGATTTGCTTCATCTGCGCTGGCGTCAGAGCCGCCGGTTCTCCGGCTTTTCCTGGCAGATAATTGATAACAACCGCGACCGACAAACGTTCCACATTACCCGTGTTGCGGGTGATATGTTTTAGCGTTCTGTCCAGCTCGTAATTGGTAATGTCGTCATGGTTCTGACTGTAAGGTTGTAGGTTTTGGCTTACCGTCTGAGGCGCCGGGCGTGTCGCGCTATCTTTGGCGCCGCGTGCTGGCGTTGAGGTGGTAATCGGTGCGGTGGCGGCCGTAGGCGGTAGATTACTTAACGCGCCAGGTACTCCTCCAACGCTGCTTTTCCCGCCCTGCTCATCATGAACAACGTGGCGGCTGCGGATAGACATCTTGTCTGGCGACGTGTTGGGGGCATATTCCTCAACAGTTTGCTCATTCTGGGTGAAATCCACTTGCGCCGTAACTTGCGTACGAACGTTGGCGCTGCCTACAACGGGTGTCAGAATTGCCTGAATACGGTTTTGATAGTCATCTTCAACTTCGCGGATATATTTAAGCTGTGTTGTCTGGGTATTGTGAGTGTCACTGCCGGAAAGCAAATGGCCAGACTGATCCACAATGGTGACATGAGCGGCATCAAGGCCAGAAACCGCGCTGGCTATCATGTAACTGATGGCGTTGACTTGGCCTTCATCCAGTGTTCTGCCATTTTGTAAAGTAAGAGTCACTGAAGCAGTAGGCGCTTTTTGTTCGCGGACAAACAGTGACGGTTTCGGTATTGCCAGATGAATACGGGCGCTCTGTACCGGACCTAACGTCTCAATAGTACGAGCCAGTTCACCTTCAAGCGCACGCTGGAAGTTAACCTGCTCGTTAAACTGGCTAATACCAAATTTTTCCTGGTCGAGCAGTTCAAACCCTACAGAGCCACCTTTCGGCAATCCCTGCTGTGCGAGTTTAAGACGGACCTCATAAACCTGGTCTTCCGGGATCATGATGGCGCCGTTATGGTCAGCAAAGCGATAAGGAACCTGCATCTGGCTAAGCTGAGTGACAATCGCTCCACCGTCCTGTTCGCTAATATTACTGTAGAGAACTCGATAAACTGGCCCTTGCATCCAGAATAGCAAGGCGACAACAATTGAAATTGCTGCCGCCGCTGTGATCATAAAAATAATTCTGGGATTTGCCCGAATTCGTTCCAGTAGTGCCTTAAAATCAAAGGGACTATTTTTTTTATTACCCTGGGTTGTGGCATTCATGCCATATTCCTGTAAAGTTAAATGGTACGACTTCAACGCAGGTGTCATATTGCAGATGCAGATGAACAAACTGGTGATGAGTATTATTCGCGACAATTTTTCATTTCAGAAAATTTGCCAGATAAGAATTATCGCCTGAAACAGCCCTAAACCTAATCTGCAATAAGAACAGGTTTATGCTGACTTTTCCCACAATGCTGCTGAACTTCCGCCATGATAAAGTACGCCTAAATTAAACAGAGCTGATAAGACATCAGTATCAACTATCTGTTGTTAAGTGTCAGTAAGGTGAAATAACAATATGTCCCTAAATACAATCAATGGGGTAGTAAATCAGATCCAGCGTCAGGCAGGCCAGGTTTCTGCAATGCAGAATCAGCTTGCTCTGACAGAATCAAATGACACAGAAAATAAAACGCAATTTTCTGATGTGTTATTTAACAGCCTCAATAATATCAGCCAGCTCCAGAATCAGGCCAAACAAGGCTCTGAAGACTATCTGGCAGGCGTGCCGGGAGTTGGCTTAAATGATGTTATGGTTTCGATGCAGAAGTCATCTGTAGCACTTAACCTTGGTGTTCAGGTACGCAATAAAATGGTTAGCGCGTATCAGGACATCATGAATATGGGTGTCTGATTGTCGATTTTTCGTTTTAGTCACTCCGTTAATCCTGATTGTTATTTTCTGTTTTCCCGTATCACCTGATCACCGCCTGGCTGTGTTTATGAGCGGGTGATACGTATTGAAACCCCAATCATGTGTTGAAAATAACTCTCTATCCCCCGCTAAATGCGGAAACACTGAGAAATAAAATTCCGCAATATGGCTAATCACTCTGAATTCCCTGCGCAAACTCTGAACACTCTCACGGATAAAGATTTAGCACGTGTCAGCGAGCTAATTTACCGCCGTGCAGGTATTGTCCTGAATGGTCAAAAAAAAGATATGGTCTATAATCGTTTATCCCGCCGAATCACTCAGCTAGGGATAAACAGCTTCAGTGAGTATATGGCACTGCTTGAAAGCAGCTCTGATGCGCCGGAATGGCAGACATTTGTCAACTCGCTGACCACTAACCTGACCTCTTTTTTTCGTGAAGCGTACCATTTCCCTATTCTTGCAGAACATGCGCGGAGTCGGCGCGGTATGTATAACGTATGGTGCGCTGCCGCATCCACAGGCGAAGAACCACTGTCAATTGCGATGACGCTGGAAGAAACGCTGGGTCGTAGTATTACGGGGCCTCGCATACTGGCAACGGATATTGATACCGATGTTCTGCGTCATGCCAAAAAAGGAATTTATCAATTATCCGATTTGGCTAGTCTGAATGAAAAACAGAAAAAAGACTGGTTTCTGCGTGGAACAGGAAATCACGGTGATAAAGTAAAGGTAAAAAGGGAACTGTTGGCATCGATTCATTACCAACAGCTGAATCTCGTGGCCCCGCAGTGGGATATTCCTGCACCGTTTGATGCTATTTTCTGTCGCAATGTGATGATTTATTTTGACAGAAATACGCAGGATATTCTTATGCGCCGTTTTGCAGAAATACTGAAACCAGGTGGAATACTTTTTGCGGGTCATTCAGAACATTTTAATACTGCAAATAGTCATTTTCGCCTGCGCGGCCAATCTGTTTACTGCCTGGCAAAGGGGTAACAAATGAAAAAGATAAAAGTGTTGTGCGTGGACGATTCGGCGTTAATTCGCAATATCATGACGCGAATTGTTAATCAACAACCGGATATGGAAATGGTCGCCACGGCGCATGATCCCATCATGGCCCGTGATTTGATTAAACAACATAACCCGGATGTACTGACGCTGGACGTTGAAATGCCGCGCATGGATGGTCTGGATTTTCTTGAACGTTTAATGCGTCTGCGTCCAATGCCGGTATTAATGCTTTCTTCACTGACCAGCAAAGGCTCTGATATCACTATTGCAGCACTGGAACTGGGCGCCGTAGATTTTATTACTAAACCTCAGCAAGGACTTCAGGAAGGGATGGAAAAATACAGCGATATGATCGCTGACAAAATTCGTATCGCGGCAAGCGTGCGGAGTTTCCAGAAAAGAACAGTTCCTCCCGTTATTCGCGCCCCGCTTATTGGCAGTGAAAAAATTATTGCCATTGGCGCCTCTACCGGTGGTACGGAAGCATTAAGCCATGTCCTCTTGCCAATGCCGCCGACATGTCCGGGAATCGTCATCGCACAACATATGCCACCAGGGTTTACCCGTTCTTTTGCCCAGCGTCTGGATAAATCCTGCCTGCTGTCCGTAAAGGAAGCAGAGCATGATGACCGCGTACTACCCGGTCATGCTTATATCGCGCCAGGCGGCAGACATATGGAGTTAATACGTAGCGGGGCTAACTACCATATCAAACTTAGCGATACGCCGCCTGTTAACCGCCATCGTCCGTCGGTAGATACGCTGTTTGAATCCGTTGCCCGAGTCGCAGGACGAAATGCCGTCGGTGTGATCCTGACGGGTATGGGTAACGATGGTGCGAAAGGTCTGCTGGCGATGCGTAACGCAGGCGCCCGAACCCTCGCCCAGAGCGAACGTTCATGTGTGGTATTCGGTATGCCCCGTGAAGCAGTGGCTTTAGAGGCGGTAACAGAAGTCGCCGACCTCGATGATATGAGCCAACAAATTCTCAATAACATAACCGGGCAGTCTCGCCGTATTTAACAGCCTATTTCGTACTTAGAAATTTTTCAGGATATACCATGACAGATAAGAATTTACGTTTCCTCGTTGTTGATGACTTTGCCACCATGCGTCGCATTGTCCGCAATCTCCTTAAAGATCTCGGCTTCAACAATGTTGACGAAGCGGAGGATGGTCATGACGCGCTGACGCGTCTGAAAAAAGAACCATTCGATTTTGTCATTAGTGACTGGAACATGCCGAACATGGACGGTTTGCAGCTGTTGAATGAAATTCGCCAGGATAGTGCGCTTAAAGCGCTGCCTGTGCTGATGGTTACCGCAGAAGCGAAGAAGGAAAACATTATTGCCGCAGCGCAGGCCGGTGCCAGCGGTTATGTGGTTAAGCCTTTTACCGCAGCCACTCTTGAAGAAAAGCTGAACAAAATCTTTGAGAAGCTCGGGGGATAATCATGACCGCGTCTGCGCAACTGCCACCAAAGAATCACGATCCAGACGTCTTTACCCGTATTGGTAATATCACACGGATGCTAAGGGATAGTCTGGTCAGTCTTGGCCTTGAGCGAACCATCATGGATGCGGCTGAAGCGATCCCTGATGCCCGCGAACGTCTGAATTATGTGGCAAAGAAAACATCGCAGGCTGCGGAGCGTGTGCTGAACAGTGTGGAAGAAACAAGACCGATGCAGGACGCTATCTCCAGCGGAGCTGAACAGTTAACACAACGCTGGGATGCCTGGTTTGATGCGCCTGTTGAACTGCCGGAAGCCCGTGAACTGGTAAAAGATACCCGGCATTATCTGAAACAGGCGACCAGTCTGGCCGGTAAAACCAATAATCAACTCATGGAAATCATGATGGCGCAGGACTTTCAGGATCTGACCGGTCAGGTTATCCAGCGCATGATGACCATTATTGAAGTTGTCGAAAAAGAGTTGATTCGGGTACTCGTAGATAACATTCCTGAAGAGACTGTACCGACGAAAGAAGTCGCTAATTCATTAATTAATGGTCCACAAATCGATCAGACCCAGGCAGGTGTAATGACATCCCAGGGCCAGGTTGATGACCTTCTCCAGAGTCTCGGCTTTTAATCTATGTAATGTCATTTTCCTCTGATAACCAGAACTAACGCGGTTAGCAGAGGAACCAGACCCAGGCAGGTGTATGTCAGAAGAAAGCGATCAGGAAAAAACAGAAGAGCCCACAGCTCACCGAAAAGAAGAAGCGCGGAAAAAAGGGCAGATTCCTCGTTCCAGAGAACTCACCTCCCTGCTGATTCTGTTAGCAGGCTGGTCGCTGATGACGGGTAGCGGAGAAAACCTTGCCCGCACGTTATTACAGTTATTGCATTCCGGGTTAACCCTCAACAGACATCAAATTGAGGACCCGTTAAGCATGATTCACCAGCTTTACGACATGCTGGTAATGATGATTCAGGCATTGATGCCCTTTCTGCTTGGGCTGTTTGTAGTGGGGATTGCCTCGCCATTACTGATTGGTGGGCTTCACCTGGGCGGTGGCCTGAAAGTAGATTTAAAACGCTTAAATCCACTTTCAGGAATGAAACGGATGGTTTCAGGGCAAATGGTCGCTGAATTATTAAAAGGATGTCTGAAAGTTACTTTAGTAGGAACAGGCTGTACTTTGTATCTTACTAATAATAAAGAGCATTTCATCCAGTTAGTGAGTGCTCCACTGCCTGAAGCGATTGGCCGCGCGATGGACCTGATTCTGCACTGCCTGATGATGGTACTGCTGTGCATTATCCCGATGGTTGGCTATGACATTTTTAACCAGATCTTCAGCAACCTGAAAAAGCTGCGTATGACCCGCCAGGAAATACGCGATGAATTTAAGCAGCAGGAAGGCGATCCGCACATCAAGAACAGAATCAAGCAGATGCAGCGCGCTATCGCCAGAAGCCGCATGATGTCCGATGTGCCTGAGGCGGATGTGATTGTCAACAACCCAACGCACTACTCCGTCGCCCTGTCCTACAAAGAAAACAGTATGAGCGCACCAATCGTGCTGGCCAAAGGCGCAGGGGAAGTCGCGCTGCGCATCAGAGAGCTGGGGAAAGAACATAAGATCCCGATGCTGGAAGCGCCACCGCTGGCGCGTGCGCTTTACCGACACAGCGAGATTGGCAGACCGATCCCAACAGAACTTTATAGCGCGGTGGCAGAAGTGCTCGCGTGGGTCTACAGCCTGCGTCGCTGGCGCCACACCGGCGAAACCAAACCCGTACCACCCCGGAACCTTCCTGTACCGGAAAAACTGGATTTTAACCACGAGATGAATACCGATGTCTGATATCGCCACTAAATTACGTTTACCACAGTTGAAAGATACCCAGTGGCGAATACTGGCCGGCCCGGTGCTGATCATGATGATCCTCGCCATGATGGTCCTGCCGCTCCCGGCGTTTCTTCTGGACACCCTGTTTACGTTCAATATCGTCCTTTCATTGATGATCCTGCTCGTATCCATGTTCACCAAAAACACGCTGGAGTTCTCGGCATTCCCGACGGTCCTCCTGTTTGCCACCCTGCTTCGACTGGCGCTGAACATTGCTTCGACGCGTATCATCCTGATGGAAGGCCACACCGGCGCTGCAGCGGCGGGTCGCGTCGTGGAGGCGTTTGGTCATTTTCTGGTAGGCGGTAACTTTGCTATCGGCATCGTGGTGTTCGCGATTCTGATCATCATTAACTTTATGGTTATCACCAAAGGTGCCGGACGTATTGCCGAAGTGGGCGCTCGCTTCGTTCTCGACGGGATGCCAGGTAAGCAGATGGCCATTGACGCCGACCTTAACGCCGGTCTGATCGGTGAAGCCGAAGCCAAGCGCCGTCGTAACGAAGTGACCCAGGAATCCGACTTTTACGGCTCAATGGATGGTGCCAGTAAATTCGTGCGCGGCGATGCCATCGCGGGCCTGATGATTATGGCCATTAACATCATCGGCGGCCTCGCTATCGGTGTTCTGCAACACGGCATGGCGATCGGACAAGCAGGTGAAACGTATACCCTGTTAACCATTGGCGACGGTCTGGTTTCCCAGATCCCTGCCCTGATAATCTCCACCGCTGCCGGTGTTATTGTGACGCGCGTAGCGACCGAACAGGATGTCGGGGAGCAAATGGTGGGTCAGTTGTTCCACAATCCTCAGGTAATGCTGCTGGCGGCTGGCGTAATCGGTCTGCTTGGGTTGATCCCTGGTATGCCTAATCTGGTATTTCTGCTCTTTACCGCTGCACTGCTGGGGTTAGCCTGGTGGTTACGCGGTCGCCAGGAGAATAATCAGTCGGCCAGCAAAGAAGATAAAACGCGTGACGAAATCCACGCTGAAGCCGCTCACGCTACAGCCGAAGCCTCCTGGGCAGACGTACAGATTGAAGACGTACTGGGGCTGGAAGTGGGCTACCGTTTAATTCCGCTGGTTGATAGCGATCAAAACGGTCAGCTACTGACGCGTATCCGTGGCCTGCGTAAAAACTTTGCGCATGAAATGGGTTTTCTCCCGCCGTCTGTACACATCTGTGACAATCTGAGCCTTGAACCAGGCAGTTATCGTATCCTGCTGAAAGGCGTGGAAATTGGTCATGGCACGATTCACCCTGAACGCTGGATGGCAATTAACCCAGGCTGCGCCGAAGGTGATCTGGACGGAACACCGTGTAAAGACCCGGCATTTGGTTTCCCGGCATGGTGGATTGATGAAGTACAGCGTGAGCAGGCCCAGGTACAGGGCTATACCGTAGTAGACCCGGCCTCCGTCGTAGCAACGCACCTGAATCATCTGATTACCCAGCACACTGGCGAACTGTTTGGCCGCAATGAAGCCCAACTGCTGCTCGATCGCCTTGAAAAAGATATGCCGCGCCTGGTAGATGGTTTAATTCCTGGCGTGATCTCTTTAACGCTGTTCCATAAAGTGCTGCAAAATCTCCTGGTGGAACAAGTTTCTATCCGTGATATGCGCACAATTATCGATACGATGGCTGAATTTGCGCCAACAATCACCGACCCTGATGATTTAACCGCTCAAATCCGTAGCCGCCTCGGTCGGGCAATTACCCAACATTGGTTCCGTAATAATAAAGATATCGACGTGATTGGCCTCGACAGCAACCTTGAGAAGATTCTCCTGCAGGCAATCCAGAACAACAGCATCATTGAACCGGGTATTGCAGACAGCCTGATCCGCCAGACAGAACAGGCTATCCTTGAGCAAAACTCGCGTAATATTCCGCCGGTACTGCTTGTCGCGCCACCGCTCAGAACCATGCTTTCCCGTTTTCTGCGCCGGATTTACCCACAGCTGGTAGTGTTGTCTACGCAGGAGATTGCACATGACCGAATGTTACATATGTCGACCTGCATCGGCGGACAAAAATAATGAAAGCCATTAATACAGCATTTCTGCTGCTGGCGCTCCATTCGTCATTATGCCTGGCTTCCGCAGGAAGCTGGAGCCAGCAGAGCAGCGGTGGCACGCTGACTACAGGCGAAGAATTACTGGTTGGGCGTGTTCTTCACGCCCCCACCGTCGTACCACGTAACGCGCCCGTGAAATATATTACGTGGAAAATAAATCTTCTTACTCCACCGCCACAGGGACTGGAAATCAATTTATGCAGTACGACCTGGTGTCAGCCCCTGCCCGCTCTCGCCGGCCATTTAACACCAGTTCGTCATTTATCGGCAGGCGGCGTTTTTCACTTTATTTATAACGTGCGCTATAAAGGGCAGTTAATACCCTCCATGACGGTGGTGAGAAATCAATTAACAATAGGCTACGGCTCACAATCGTGAGGACTGGCTTTAACATGGCAAGTACCCACCGTCCAGTGCGTCGATGGGTATGAGAAGTCGAATTATTCTCTTAGCGGAAAATCACTATTAAGCGCAGAGATTAACTCTTTCAGAAAATCACATTGGCTACAGTTGCGGTTTGTTTTCGATGCTGCGTAATAGACCGCATCTGACGCCGCAAATTCATAACCGGCTAACGTGCGTTTTTCTGCCATTAACTGTACAGCGTGACAGGGTGTCTGATATCCACTGTTTTTTGTATGGGCATCTGATACTGTGGCGTTAACGTCTATGACGAATCTGTATCCTTTGCCGTAAACAGTTTCAATAAAGATATTTTCTTTATTCTGCCCAAGTGCATTACGAATACGGTAAATGCTTCGCGTCAGCGACTCGTCGCTAACCGCAGAAGACCAGACATCATTAATAATTTTATGTTTACTGACCACGCGTTTTGCATTCGCTAATAAAACCTTAAGCACGCCAGCTTCTTTAGGCGGCAGATAAACTTCTTCCGCTCCGCAACATAAAAAACCGTCGTTTGTAAAAGAGAAATCACCAAACTGGAAAGTAGTATAACGTTCCTGTGTATTAATCATATTCACCATAGCTCCCTTATGTGAATCACTGTGGCGAGAGATATCCCCACCGTTAGCTCTGTTCTGCGCTTTCACAACCGGGCTAAAATAGTGAACAGTAGTTCTTCGTGTGCCGGTTAGTGAATGCTGTTACACCTCACTTGCATCACTGAACTTTATGACAGGATTATCCAATTTTGATGTGATATTATTTTAAATCGCGAATTTAAGATGCAACTTGTTGTTTTAAAATGATTATTTATTTTTCGCGTAGCAACATATTACAGTTTAAGAAGTGAATTATGGATTCAAGAGATACGGTAGACGGCATTCTGCTTTCGCTACAGCATATGACATTAATGATAACGACTGAAATACGTGAGAGGGAAAAGAAGGGTCTGCAACACGATTCGGTTTAGTATTAACCGGAATGTTGATTTCATACTGACAGATTTTATTGAAAGAAGTGACCGCATGTGCGGTCACTAAAAAATAGAATAATAAATATTAACGGCATAAAACATCAGTTGGCGAAGGCACACTACCTGTTTGTTTCAATGGGGAGTCTGCGTATACCCCTTGTATTATATGAACCCAGCTATAGCGCCCAGTACCACCATATCGATAAGCACCGTCGAGCGTATTTGGCAAATAGGAAATCCCTGCCCAAAGCGCCCCTTCATGCAGTCCATCATAATCCCAATTAAACAGATCATTTCTTGCCAGCCCGTCGTTAGAACCTAACGCTTTTGCTTCCGCCGAATTTATACAAACATTTTCAATACCAGCATATGGTGATACGATTACATTAGAAAATTTAACATAGCTCATAAAACGAAATGATTGAGACATTTGTACAATGCCCGTCATAGTATCAGTAAATTTCATTGAGCCTTCCATACCGACACCTGGTTTATCAGTAATCTGAATTTCCGTATTTGTTGCATCTAATACGATTTTTTGTTCGCCGGCAGGGGTCACACCTTCAACTTTCCAACGATGACTATCCAGTTTTTTCCCATTTGCGCTTGCGAAACCCACGGTACTGTTAATCGGTAAATAAGCACCATGTGTAATAAGCCCAGACCAGTCTCTGGCTTTATTGCTTATTTTATCGTACAGCTCGACTATCGGTGTAACCTTGACTTTTATCCTGGGTAAGACCTCAACATTATTAACGGTTATCACAGATTCAGCCTCTTTATCCTCCGCAGCATCAACGACTTTATCCGGGTGCACAATAACGGTCGTTTGACCGCTACTATCCGTGGTCCCTGAGGTTGTTTTTGCAGAATATCCCGGCTTAATATCAACAATCGCATTACTGACAGGTTCGCCGAGGCTATTGATCAACGTCACGCTGCATTTAATATCGGTATCGGCCAGCCCAACACAATCTGGCAATGATGACTTTGTACTGCTGATTACGCTGTAGGTATCAACAGAACCTGAGGCAATCGCATCCCCCTCAAAGGGAATGGTATTATTACTGTCTGTTCGCGCTGTGACTTGCGCGCGTAGTACATGACCTTTATTTGTTGAAGAGGGTGTGTATTGGGTCGTGGTCTGTCCTGGAATATCCTCCCACTGCCCTGGGGACGTTTCCACCTGCCACTGATACGTCGTCCCTGATGGAGAAGTATCTTCAGTATCACCATCAGGATCGCTGAATTTAGGTTCCAGCGTTAATGTATCCCCTAGGGTAAGTTCAGGGGCAGCCACGGGTTTATGCCCAGTTATCACCAGTGTTTGATCTTTTGCCGTTGTCGCATAAACGGGTATTGAGGTCGTCAGAACTGTCCCGGCAAGCGTCGACAACACAAATAATTGCCGTGTATTAATATTCATTCGATACTCTTTTCATTGCACTACAGAAGAAGCTAGTGGCTCTGTTATTGCCCGGGATTCAGACTGAGAGAAAGATTGAACCAAGCTACAATAGAACTTTAGATAGCGCTGCTGCAACGTAGAAAAGGTATATGACATCTTTTGTAGCATAACAGTTTCAGATTATCCCGCGGGGCTCTTGATACTTTACCAGGCCTGATCAGGCACAAAATAAGTTACTACATTGTACAACAAGTGAGAATAAAGTTAATGCTGTGATATGAGTACATAAAGAAAGGCTAATCACGGTTTAGAGATTATCAGCAACAGTTCATGTATTCACATTACCAGGCATAAGAACAGCTCTTCAGTAATGACAGGAGTAATAGAATCCGGAGAGTGCAGAAAGTGAAAAGAAAATAATTTTAACAACCAGGACATTTATTAACGCAATAAAATTTCTACTGATAAAACAAGTTTTTATAAAATGGATATGTCAGCTTTCTTGGTTTAAATACCAGAAATAACCATTGAATACAATACTATGCAGATATCAATTTCAGACATAAAAGCTAAAAATGTACCACATGAAGCATTATCGCAATTATGTCTGTTCCATCGCCAGAAAGCGTATGATATGACAAATTCAGACATTTTGACTAACAAAAGGTGGAGTAACTCTATTTCATAACAGGATTTTTAAAATGAATATCTATGTCTGAAATTTCACCTATGTTTATTAAAATGTGCTTATCATCGTTACTCCTGATAGTCACTCTGGTCTGGACTCTCGTTTCGGCTCCGGCATGAAACGAGACGATTTGCTGAATCTCTTTCATCATATTCTCTAGTGCTTCATAATCGTTCATAGCATCACCTCACAGATTACTTATATTGTTTAATAAATTATCGGCAAAAAGAAGATTTGGATAAGTCGGAAGGTCGAGGCATACCTAACCGTGTAGACGTGTATCCACGGGATGGTTTAACTCTATAGCACAGGATTAATGCTGGCGCAGCAGACAATGTCTAAAGATTTAACGCACTTATCGATTACCAGGACAAATACACTTTTTCAAAATCATTGCAAATACTTTGCCTTTCATTTCAAAAAAATAAATCATAATTTTTATATCCCCTTCAACAGGGTCCAGTGGCTGTATGCTGATTTATAACTCGCTACAGTGCTAACAATCATCCTACTTGTTCATTAACCAAAATTACATCAATACAGGAATCACCCTCTCTTCATGGCGCTTATTCATAATTTAACTTAATGAATGCTGATTATAAGATAGTACATGCTTTTGCTTCATCAACATTTTTTCCTAAAGCAAAATTATTTTTAACATAAAAATGCCTTCATCTATAGAATATGTACAATACCAACAAAATAATTAGCCACGGTGACCTGCCCCCAGTATTAGATACAACCATCAGTTAGTAATGTCGGTTTGTTTACCTTCACATTTCCCATTCCGCCACCGTGCTGCAAACTCTGATGGCGTCTGATAATTCAGTGCTGAATGTGGACGACACTCGTTATAATCCTGCCGCCAGTCATTAATGATTTTCCTGGCGTGAACGATATCGCTGAACCAGTGCTCATTCAGACATTCATCGCGAAATCGTCCGTTAAAGCTCTCAATAAATCCGTTCTGCGTTGGCTTGCCCGGCTGGATTAAGCGTAACTCAACACCATGCTCAAAGGCCCATTGATCCAGTGCGCGGCAGGTGAACTCCGGCCCCTGGTCAGTTCTTATTGTCGCCGGATAGCCTCGAAACAGTGCAATGCTGTCCAGAATACGCGTGACCTGAACGCCTGAAATCCCGAATGCGATGGTGATTGTCAGGCACTCCTTCGTGAAGTCGTCCACACAGGTCAGGCACTTGATCCTGCGACCGGTGGCGAGCGCGTCCATGACAAAATCCATCGACCAGGTCAGGTTGGGCGCCGCCGGGCGGAGCAGCGGCAGACGTTCTGTTGCCAGCCCTTTACGACGTCGTCTGCGTTTTACGCCCAGCCCGCTCAGATGATAAAGGCGGTACACGCGCTTGTGATTAACATGAAGGCCTTCACGGCGCAGTAACTGCCAGACGCGACGGTAGCCAAAACGCCTGCGCTCCAGTGCCAGCTCAGTGATGCGCCCTGATAAATGCGCATCAGCCGCCGGACGCTGAGCCTCATAGCGGCAGGTCGACAGGGACAAACCTGTAAGCCTGCAGGCACGACGTTGCGACAGACCGGTCGCATCACACATAAACTCAACGGCTTCCCGCTTCTGGTCTGTCGTCAGTACTTTCGCCCCAGAGCCACCTGAAGTGCCTCCTTATCCAGCATGGCTTCAGCAAGCAGCTTCTTGAGTCTTGCGTTCTCTTCCTCAAGCGACTTCAGGCGCTTAACCTCGGACACCTCCATACCGCCATACTTCTTACGCCAGGTATAAAAGGTGGCATCGGAAATGGCGTGCTTACGGCAGAGCTCACGGGCAGAAACCCCTGCTTCAGCTTCGCGGAGGATACTGATGATCTGTTCGTCGGAAAAACGCTTCTTCATGGGGATGTCCTCATGTGGCTTATGAAGACATTACTAACATCGCGGTGTATTAATCAACGGGGAGCAGGTCAACGGTTTTGTTCTTAAAAGTATAACGGTCGTGATCGGTTCGATTTGCCAGGTTATATCGCCTGCTATGGCCAGTGCGGATGCCGCTTTGCTCGCCGAGCAAAAAGCCACGCCTTATGAAACGCAACGAGATAGCTCACGTACGGATACAGAAGCGGAAGATCGTGATCAGGAAAATGCTCAATTAACTCAGTTAGCCGCTTTCGCGTCTCAGGCTGGAGGAGTGCTTTCTGGTCATACGGATAGCAACATGGCAAAAGCGATGGCCAAAGGCTTTGTGCTGGGTAAGGCAAATCAAAGCGCCGCTGAATGGCTGCAACATTACGGAACAGCACAAATAGAAATCAACGCCGACGATAACTTATCGCTAAAAGATTCCTCTTTTATATTGCTTCATCCGTGGTACGACGTGCCGAACAATCTGCTGTTTTCTCAAAGCGGCGTCCACCGTGTGGACGGGCGGGGCATTGTGAACCAAGGCATTGGTTATCGCCACTTCAACCAGCAAACGATGTATGGCCTCAATACCTTTATCGATTACGATTTATCTGGTGATCATGCCCGGGCGGGGATTGGCGCCGAATACTGGCGTAATTTTGTTAAATTTTCCGCTAATGGCTACATCGGGCTAACCGGATGGAAAGCATCTCCGAATGTTGAAGATTATGAAGAACGGCCTGCCAATGGTTGGGATTTACGTCTGGAAGGATACCTTCCCGCTCTCCCGCAACTGGGGACAAGGCTAACGTATGAGCAGTATTTCGGTCGGGAGGTCGCGCTGTTTGGTAAAGAAAACCGGCAGAAAAACCCCCGGGTTCTTACTGTCGGCGTGAATTTCACTCCATTTCCGTTGCTGACATTAAGCGCGGAACATCGCACTGGCGAGAGTGGAAAACATGACACTCAGCTAAAAGCGGATGTGAACTGGCGCATCGGCACCCCACTCCGTCAGCAATTAAATACGGATGCCGTAGAAGGCATTCGTACCCTGAATGGCAGCCGCTATGACCTTGTTAATCGTAATAACGACATCGTTCTTGAGTATCGCAAACAAACCGTTATCAAATTACACCTCCCGGGGCGAGTAACAGGAAAATCAAAACAGGTCATTCCGTTGTTGCCTGATGTGCAGGCAAAACATGGTTTGAAAGATATTGAATGGGATGACGCATCATTTTTAGCCGCGGGCGGTAAGTTGATCGGTCAGGGAGCCCACTGGCAGATGGTGTTGCCGGAATGGAAAGATGGCGCGATCAATGCATGGGGAATCTCCGCTATTGCGCATGATACCCGTGGTAATGCATCGCAACCCGCCGAAATGCAGGTTGTTCTTACGCCACCGATAATAAGTAAGAAATATTCCAGTCTTAGCATCGCCGTGGCGCATCTGCTGGCAGATACAAAAACACAAACCACGTTGACAATTGCTCTACTGGATAATGAGAAAAAACCGATAAGCGGCAAAGCAGAGCAGATAATTCTCAATGGTGCATTTACTCCAATCAACTCGCTGGTAGACGGTATGGCTTTGGCGAAAGGAACCGTCACTTTAAAGCCTCAGGCTCCGGTATTGCCGCAACTGGGAAAACTCAAAGAGTCTGGTAATGGAATTTACACAACAACGGTAACTGCCGGTGAAAGTGCTGGAAAATTTACTATTACTGCAAGCCTGGAAGATACAACGCTGGCATCTGCTGACATCATTTTTACAGATACATCAGCCGCACTTGAGCAAAGTACGCTTACTGCTGACAAGATAACGTTTTCTGTCGGAAGCACGGAAAAGTCGACTCTGGCCCTTACCTTGCAAGACAGCAAGGGCCAGCCAATTAGCAACGAAAAAGAACGCATAACATTCTTTATTGCTGACAGTACTGTAGATACATCGAAATATTCCTTCGATACCGTTCAGGAAAGCAACCCTGGACACTACACCACAACATTTAGTGGTCTTCTGGAAAATCCAAAGTTACCTGTTGGCGTCAAAATTAATGGCAAAGATACCGGCAAACGCCTGATCTTTAATCTGACAACAGTTTCTGTCGCAACGGTTACTGGTGTGCCTGTAGTGGGAAATACGCTGACAGCAACAATGCCTTGTAGCACAGACTGCAATGCGTTGACTTACCAATGGCAGAGAGAAGATCAAGCAGGTAGTAATAATTATGTCGATATTCCGGGTGCCACAGAGATGACATATGTTCCTTCCACCGCCGATCAAAAGCGAAAAGTGCGGGTACAAATTATCAAATGACTTATTACTGAGCCAGAAAGTCATCGTTATCCCATATCTGTATTGTGTATTTGTTAATAAATAGTAAGACAAGAGAATATGAAACTAAGCTTAAAAAAAAAGACTGCCGCCAGCATTACAATGGGCTTCTTACTCAGTATGAGTGTTAATGCCGTCGCAGCAATAATCACCTCTTCCGCAACGATGTCCATTACAGGACATGAGCCAACCCTGACTGCAGGTGAGATTACTTTTGAGGATAAAAATGCAAATGGCATTCTTGACCACGGCGATGTCGTAAAAATCGATCCCGCTCATGACTTTGCATTTGCCGATGTTGATGGAGATAAACCCGATACAACGACTCCCCGACTCTATAGCTGGAAGATTGGTTCTACTGAAGTGGCGGTGACCGAAACTTACACTATTCAGGACAAAGATTTAGGACAGACAATTACACTATTTGTTACTCCACAAACTGACAAAAATATTACTGAGCCATTCCAGGGCAAACCTGTTCAGGCTACGGTAAACGGAACAGCGGGTGGACTACCGATTTCTGGAAGCGACGATGTCATTAAAGTGGTAATTAGCGGCGGTACCGGTGTTTCTGGCGCACCTATCGTTAATGACACTCTGACAGCTACACCAACCTGTACAAAAGCGTGCGGTGTATTGAACTACCAGTGGCAGGTCGAGGACTCCGTCAATAGCGGTAAATATATCGATATAACAGGGGCAACAAACAGTACTTGGAAAGTCACTGAAGAGACTCAGAAACGAAAAGTTCAGGTGGTTGTATCCAATCCTTGATACTTCTGTTTTTCTTCCCAAATAAAGGGAATAAAGAACAGTAGTAATGTGCTATTTTTAATAGTCAGAAAACCGCCACACTAATTATAACGGCGGTTTTCTGAAAAACTTAAACTAATCCCCTATGTAGATAAAAATAACAATCAACAAACAGACCTGTAAATCAACAGCCTATTTTTTTGTTATATTTATCGCCTGTACGGTGCATGCAGAATTACCACATTTATCCCAGTGAGGATGCACAACATAAGCACACCCTGCCAATGAAGATAATATGCCACCTATGATTAATAATTTATAATTTGACATATTAATACCAAAATATTATTGCAATAGAATATAAACATGGATGCCAGCGTTATTGCTGGTATCCATGTTTGACTTACATTACTGTATCGATATTAAGAATTAGCGTAGAAGACACAGCTTCAGCGTTCCCTTCAGTCTCATACCAGATAATTAACTTACTACTGGTTGTACCAAAAGGATCGCTGTTGCAATTACAAAGGTCTTCATACATAACCTCGACCTGGAGGTAACCTAGTGTAACATCTGCTGGCATAATTTCGTAGGAGTGAAGCAACCGACTGGGTAAATTTGAATAAACATAATTATCATCATCGTAATACGATAATTCAATTTTAGTATTAATAACATCTCCCGCAGTAAGGTTTCCAGCAACCGGAATACGATAGTACATATGTTCACCAGGCAGGCCATTCCCAATACGATGCTTATTAATGATCCCTCCTGATACCATTTCCGTTCCACTAACATCAATAAAGGTTGGTGATTTTAACGTTCCTTTTTTCGGCGGCGTCACTGGAATTGCCTTCGTGACAATAAGTCTTTTATGTTCAGAAATCCCTACGTTGCCGCTATGTTCAGCAACAATGTATGAAATCCTGTTTTTGGCTTTATTTACGTTATCCTGTACCATTAACTCTGTAGTATCGAATTCAAAGGGATAAATCGTTTTCTGCGGTTTTGAAGGAACCTCATAACGCCCCAAAAAAGTTCGATCACCAATAACAGCTGTTCCCATAAGATCAACATAAGTTGGCTCATTAAACACAAGAATGGTATCGTTTATAAAACCGCCATAATCAGGTTTAGATTCGGCATCTTCCAGAGATTTGAAATGCAAATTCACTTTCTGTTGATCTTCATCAAGAATATCACCGTCAGTATTTTCAAAGTACATTGAATATCCCATGTACTCTGGCGTAATGCCTTCAATAAACAGACCTTTAGAGTCAGAAGTATCAATATCCGGGGAACCTGAACTTACTGTCATTACCAGGAAACCGGCATCTTTAGCACAGGGGTAAATACGGAACTTTGCCACGCCAGTTTTCGATGCTGAATCATTTTTAAGGTTAATAACAAAACCATCAAGTTTACTCGAGGTTAAATTACTAACATAATGATATTGCATGTCAGGATATGCTTTGCCCCCCCCCTGATTAGTATCAGACATCATAAAAAATACGTTTTCGAATACCGCCTGCGCCATACTTACAGGTCGCAGATACAGTTGGATATCCTGATGTGTTTCATCGCCAGGATATTTCGTCAAATTACGTTTATACGTTATCGTACCAGTAATATAGGTGACACCAGACAGATTTGAATAACTATCATTAAGAGTTTCCGGGGCATTCAAATCAATAATCTGAGTGTCATCAAAAGAGATAGTAATCTCATCATCGAGATCAGTATTTGACTCCAGTACATAATATTGGCAGTGACATGTTACTGGCGCAGCTGCTCCCAGGGCTTGTACAGTCAATGTCAAGTCGATCGCTTTATCGCCCAGAGCAATATTGTTAGGTACATTGAACGAATACTTGTACATATAAACTTTGCTACCGTCAGTATCCGTAAATTCTCCCTCACCTTGTGGTTTTGGTAAAATATTTTTACTCGCCACATCCATTTTTATTGCGCTAGGATCCATGGCAATTTCCGCGTTCTGGTATTTATAATAAAATTCCAGATAAATAATCTGCCCTCGCACTATCCCTTTCTGAGAAGGGAAGCTGCATGTTAATACCCCTGGAGTGAGGGCGTTAACATGAGAAGTCACCGGATGAGCATCTCTGAGATATTTCTCAGATTTAAACTTCTCTATAGATTTAATTTTTCGCATATTTAACATGACATCACCTTTAACTTTATTAATTACATTGTTATATCAATGAATACTTCGCGCAGATAAGAGAATTCCTGCTTATTCTGGCAATAGTATTCCACTCTCAGCGTGCTCTGATCCACGCCCTGCGGCGGCATATCGCAGCCCGCCAGATCGTCTATGGAAATAACATCCGTCAGATAGCCCCGATTTATATCGGCATCTGTTACGGTATGGGGCTGATTTAATTTTAACAGCGGATTACTGTTTTCCATTTCCTGCGTCTGCTTATTCCACGCGTGCAGATATGCCGTGGCCATTATCTGATCGCCCGCCACCAGGTGTTTTTGCCCGCCGGATAACGGAATACGATATTCCAGCCCCTGATAGCCGATTTCATTGCGCCCGAGCAGCACATCATCTTCATCAATAACCGCGCCGTCTTTACAGACAAATTCCGGTGCACGATAGGTCCGCTTCACCCCGTCCGGTGCGGCAGGCTGGTCCTGCGGAATTTCAAATTTGATTTCCTGCAGACGGAGATAATTCACCCCTTTGTGCAGATAGGCATTTTCGACAAGACAGGCATGGATGTAATAAGTCTTTCCGGCCTCGAAATTAGATTCGGTAAAATACAGGGCGATATCGGGTGCGCCACCACTGGCTTTAAGCGGGATCTGCGTTTTTCCCAGTAACGTCAGTGGCGTGTAGTGGTTCTTTTTCTGTATCTCTTTTCCGGCAAACAGATACACCGCGCCGCCGAGCAGGTCGTGCTCCTTCACCGCCTCCCAGTTAGAAAGCAGCGGAAATGTCGCCAGGCCATAGCTGTCATCACCGGGGCGCGCCTGAGGGTTCTGCCCTTCTGCCACGCTGACAGCTGGCGCCGTCGCAGCCTCCCAGGCACTGTTGATAAAAAAGTTCGCGGTGTTGACCATCGTCCCGACGCCATAAATCCCGGCGCTGAACGCGGTAAGCAGCGTGCGGTTTTCCCGGGGCTGCACGTTAATGACAGCGCTCCCCAAGTCGTCCAGCATGACGTAAAAATAATCCCCACTGGTTCTGTCTGCCGCACAGGGGACAATTTCACTGAACGAGGCGTCGCTGATGATGGCATCTTCAGTAATGCGGGTCACGAGGGGATAAAAACAGGCCTGGGTGTTTCTGAGTCCCGGCACGGTCAGTCGCCAGGTCATGGTGGGACGAGAAGATAATGGTCGCGTGCTGTCATTGCTGTAATCAATTAATGCAGACGTATCGGCGACAAAAGTGACGTCAACATCAATATCGGCATCCCAGGCTACATTCCAGGTCACGGTTTCAGAGGCAAGCGGAATGCCGCTATTGTCCAGGCAGCAGGAAACCGTCCACGACAATTGGTCACCTTTCTTCAGGCTGTCATTCACAGTCAGTAAGCAGCCGCCATATAAGGTATTGCCGTCCTGCCACCAGGAGATATCAGGAGGATAAAAATTCCCCCGGTTTAATTTAAATGGACATTCGGTTCCGGAAAAACTTTCACCGGTTTTCAGTTGATACTGGAAAGTGGCATAAACCGTCTGCCCGGGAAAGATATTACTGTTATTTTGCGGGCTGATTATAATTTCGGATTTGGGTTGAGAATTAGCCTCCCGACAACGTAACGGTGCAGATAAAAAACCAGATGTATTAGCTCCATAAGCCCAGACAGCTCGATTATTAATTTCACTCTCAGTAAATGGCATTTTAGCTCGATTATTTTCATCTACCGAAACCCCGACCAGATCTTTTGCCTCATGTATGTAAATAGCATCTTCACGAAACCCAAAATACACTTTTTTACTTAACTGTGGGTATTCAAGATCATAAACTGATGGATAGTAAATTACTGTATCAGTGATATCTCTATAGTTACCTGTGGAATTAGTTACCACTGGATAATCATACAGCGGTGAAAGATTTAGTGGTTCGAAAGTGTCATCAATATTCATTACGGCTCGAATATCAACATCATCAACAATAAAAACCAATTCAACGACTGCATAAGTATATGGTCCAACTGTATTTCGTTTAGTTTGGCTGTTCCCTTTTTTTATCAGACAAGGGAGCAAGCCAGCGAGATACTCACCATTGCTGTCAATGTTTACATTAGTCCAGACACTAACCTCAGGATTACTTTGCTTCAAATCTCCAGAGTAGTTTATTACTGGTTCAAAACCGTTATAATCAGAGACTGTATGAAATGTAATAGCATCTACACATAGCTTTATTTGTTTTCCAGAAACAGGATTACCATATTTATCAGTTACCTTCAAAAGATAATAAATATGATATTTTTCGATATCCCCAAGATACCCAAGGTCAGCACTGTCGAAGTATAAGCCTCCTCTATAAACACCTTTACGCATGCTTAATGTGACTGTTAACCCATCATGCGTGGTTTTTTTTTCATATACTGTTGAAGTCATATCAAAACCTTGATCCTTTGCTCTCTGATTAGATTCAACAAGATTAATAAAAATCAAAATAAATAAAAAACCATAAAACAGTTATAATAAACAGTAATAAGTATTACAGGCTATCGTTTAAATTAATCATTAAAATATAATTGAAAACACCCACATATAAACTGGTTAGAAATGGTGCTTTAAAGGGGAATAATTTTGATTGGAATAATGGCAGTAAAATAATATAAAACATAGTATCAGCCGTGCATATGCATAATGCTATGGATTTAATCCTGAAGAGAGTGTTGATATAAAAAAACTAAATTCTAATAATAATATATATCCACATATGCTTTAGCCGAAATATCTCTGGGGTTTCCGCTGTTATCTCTGATTTTCCATAACGTGGTATAGTTTTTTGTATTCGTCGTCTGACCATTTTTAAACTGCATAACATCATTCATAGTAAAACCGGTTTGCGGATCATCGCCGGGATCGGCAACACTGCCAGGATAAGGAACATATTCACCCAGTAACGAACAATCAGTAGAACAATTAAATTTACTAAATCGCACAGAATAGCCCAGTTCAGTATCCATCGAAGGGGTTGCCCCAGAACAATTAACCCCAACATCAATGCTCATCTGTTTTGACTCACTATTCGGTTTTATAATCCCCATATCTATAGTGTTTTGAGGAGTAATAAGATAACAGTAAACAGAACCAGTATCTTGTGGTACGGTCTTATTATTGATTGCGACATAACCATCCAATTCCCATGCGTCTGGCTGGCCCTGATAATCACTAAATAACCCGGCAACGTATAATCCAGGCTTCACTATTTGGTTGGAATTATTAAAAAATATCTGACATAAAATTTGTCCTGCTCCTGCATTAAACAAATATCCCAAAGGGTAATAAGAGCTCATATCTGTTCCTGTAGGGGACAACACTTTTCCCAATGGTGAAGGAGGCGTGTTCAGAAGTCCGTTACAGCTCACGGAAATATCGACAGTAATGGAACTCCCAATGGACAGTGCAAATTTTCGATTATTTTGTGTTTGGTAACTACAGCGAACACCAAGCGCAACAGGAAAAACAGCACCTTGTGTATGACTTATGCCAGTAATTTCGCATTGCGCCTGGCTGCCATCAGAGACAGATGTTGCTAAGAATGATGCTGCGTGGGAACAAGAACAGACCATAAGGAACAGCAGGAACATAAATCTGAACATAAGTTTATCTCGAGGAAAGGGGGTGTTGATGACAAGTCAGGGTTAATTCATCTAAATAACGGTCGGAATCGTGCGGTAGTTTGAAAGATGTACTGCACTGTTTATTTATTTCACTACCCCATATAACGTGTAAGTATCCTTCATCAGTTAATCCGGATAAGTAAACTTCACCATTTTCACCAACAATTCCCGCATTCCCTTTATTATGATCCGTCGCTAGACTTACTATCGCACCAAAAGGGACAACACCTCGCTGATAATGCAACGTTATAATGGCCTGCCTTCCGGTGCGTACGGGATATTCTGCAACAACAACAGCACCTTTTGTCGGCACAACGCGTCTTCCGGTTTCCGTTAACATAACGTGGCTATCCAGACCATCAGGATCGAGATTAATAGCGTTATAGCGATAATTAGTGAGTGATGGAACCACGGCATAACCTCGCCAATCAGTATTTTCGTGAGTATTAACGATATGAACCCCGGAAGCGCCGGGGGCGCGGATCAGAGCAATACTATCCCCTAAAACAGGTGCCAGCGTCACTCCCCAAGGATGGATGACAACGCCGCCAGTAGCACTGGCGCTCGCCGTCTTCTGATGATGACTCCAGTCATAGGCAAATTGCGCATTACCCGTACTTCCGTCATACCCCATGTTTAACATTGTCATCGCATCCTGGCCTTGTGACGATGACTGTCCAAACTCATAATTCCAGTTGTCATTTAACATTCCGGAAAGGCTGGCCATTTGACTAAAATCCCCCCGAGGGTCGCGAATTGCCTGATAACTGAGATCACCATAACGGGAATTTGAATTGGATGAGAAGGTATCCAGCGGTACTGAAAGGTTAAAAGAAACCTCACAATTCTTTTTCTGCCCTGGCATGGTGAGCTGATTTTTATTAACGGAGATGTTTAACGACAGAGAAACCGAACTAACAGACAATCCATATCCAAAACTAAAACGGTTATCAGTTTCACTTGAATTCCAGTAATCCTCATGAATTGCGCTAAGATTCAAATTTCCCCAATGACTAAAATTTTGTCGCAAAATGATTTGTTGTAAATTCCGGCGACGCCTTCTGTTTCTGTATAATGCACCTAATACCTGACTCCCCATTAAAGAAGTTATAACAGGTAAAGTCTGACTATCCATGAAGGACATATAACCACGCGACGCATAACGAAAATCGTAGATATCAATAGTTGTACCCGTAGTAAGAAGATTTTTTGAGTACTTAAGTCGCCATGCATTACCCGATACCGTAGAACTATGAGGTTGGCTTGCATGAGACCAGGTATTATCAATCGATACAGCGCCCAATTCTCCCAGTGAAACGCCAGCACCTGCCGTCATGGCTACATAATTTCGAGAAAGCAAAAAGCCACCATAGCCAGTAGTGTTTGCAGGTAAACCATAAATAAGAGTTCCCTGTTCGAATGCTGGTTTAACATCCTTATGATAAGAGTTAAATATAGCTTTCCCCATCTCAAACTCATATTCAGCATGGCCATTTCGCTGCATGACGGGGAGTCCGGTATAGGGTTGAACCCACTGCTGGGTATTACCATTTGCTTCCCGGACAATTACCGTCAACTCACCGCTATTCATTGTCTGTGGGATATCTGTTAGCCGGAAATCTCCAGCAGCAACGGATGTCTGATAGATGAGATTATGATTCTGATAAATACTAACCTGCGCACGCGAGCTGGCAATACCAGAAATAACAGGAGCAAAACCACGTTGATTGTCAGGTTTCATGTCATCACTGGATCTCAACTTAAGACCTGTAAAATTAATACTGTCCAGTATGTCATTTTGTGTCCAGGTTTCTCCCAGAGTAAGTTCACTCTTTAATTGTTTTAGATCTCTCGCAATATATCGGTTAGAGAATGTCGGTGAATTTGCCTGTTGCGACCATGTAATGGAACTGCGTAACCGCCATGGTCCCCAATTTGCACCACCTTGTGATGAAAGAAAAAAAGAACGCATTCTTGCATGTCTGTTGGAGAAATCAGCATCACTTTGCATACCACTGAACATATAGTTAAACATCAGAGCGGGTATGCCGTCATCCCATTTGTCAACTGCAGGAAGCTGAGAGGATTCAGATGATTTCATTACTATTTGAGGAATCTCAACATTAAGTTTTAGTTTCTGCTGTTCAAAACGAAGCGTTGCGCCAGGAATAACACGTGACAAATCATCAATATATTCACCGTTTTTTAAAGCTGCAAGTGCGTCATTACTATTAGTATTAACGCCCCAACGACTAAGTTGTTCGCGGTTTAACTGCGCAGTCAGTTTTTCTCCGTGGGGAGATACCTTAAACTTAACCATTTCTGAAGATATCCATACAGTATTAACAATAACATCAACCAGATATGTTCCTTCAGCAAGTGATGATTCCTTTTCAAACTGACTAAGGTCTATTTTTTCTATGCTGCCCTGCTGGTCTGTCACCAGTAGATCAGGATCGAAATAATCTTCAGCATGACACGATTTCTGGGAAAAAAATGGCCCAACAATCATTAATATTAATGATAATCTGAGAAGGTTTGTTTCGACTCTGGATAAGAGCAGATCAATAAGTTTCTTATGATTCATGATTAGATGAAGAATAATGTGATATCTAATGCAGCGTGAAATTGACCATTTCCGGAATCACCATCAGGCGGAACACAAATGCCTGTGAATAGTTTTGCCTTGCTATCATTCAATGAGTGGAGTTCACCTGAAGGAGCTGGCGTTACTGGCCAGGGAAGTAAATTTGCAGTAAGATTATTATAATTAATCACATTACCCTGGTTACAATGTGCAATGTTGGGTGCCGTAAATTGATCGGTAAAATTAAAAACAGCGGATAACTTAACATTTTTCGAATCTGCTGCACGGAAAGTGCGATCAGTATCTGCCACCTGCCCGCTAAAACCAACCATCACATTCTTTCCCGCATCAATGAGGCCTGTGCAGTTATTCAGAGTTAGTTCGAGAATATCAAGCGGATAGACATTATTTGGACCTACAGCAGCCAGTACCGATTTATTTATCGTCGTTTCAACCTCTGTTTTATCCAGAGAGATATCGCATGTTGTGGCTTCAACAACTGCATGAAAGTTTAAATATGCATATTCCTCTAAAGGAGCAGATGTCGGAGTTGGCATCGTAATTGCCTGCGTAACAACAGGGGCAAAAAAAATCAGAATGCTACAAAAAATATAGGGGAATTTTCTTATCAAAACATTCATATCACAACTCGCTATAAATCCATTTGATATAAATCAGATGGCACACCAGAGTCATCCCGAAAACGCCATGAAACCTGATGCACGCCAGGTGAGCAATGTTGAACAGAAGTATTTATTTCCAATTTACCATAAGGTGGTACGGGTCTAATAAGTAGAGACTTTTTTATCTTATACTTATCAATAAATAGCTGCGTCACTTCCCTGTAATAACCCGAACGATTTAAAATATTTAATTCACCATTATTGCAAGAAAAATAAATATCTTTTTCCTTAATTGAATCAAACATCGGGCGCCAGTAGACCCTGATGTTATAAGCAGTGACTAAGCGTAACTTAACCGAATTATACATTTTAATTTCAGATGGTATTAGTCTTAGCGTCAAATAGTATAAACTTTCTCTGCTTGATGGTAAGAGAATCGCGCGTGACGGCACTGCAAGTAAAGACACTAAGGTATCATCACCGGCACGTAGTTCGTGGACAGGAGGAGAAACTATAAAGGGTGAGACTTGATTATCATTAGCTGCCATACCCGTTTTAGGATCGTAACTTTGAATTACTGCCTGTAATAAATAATGCTCGGCTGTATGGTTAACCACCCTGAGCACGATTTTATTTAAATGTGAAGAGAAGACCAGTTTAGTTTTATTAATGAAAATACCCTGTGTAGTCTCATCGCACAACCCTTTGTTTGTTATTACTATTATAAGAAACACAACTATCTTGCGCAGAAAGGGCATAGATATCCTTTGTTATAATAAATTGTACGTCATCATTCTGGTTTCACCGCCCTGACCATTGATGAGAGTCCATTTAATTTCATCCCCTGACGATGTTATTACCTTATCAAGTGTAATTTTACTAAAAGGGGTTATTGTTCTCTGTTTACCATCTAATGCTATTTCTGTTCCATTGACAAAAACTCTGCTAAGCGTCATAAAATACGGACTGGTATTGCTGATCGTCAACGCATGTTCTTTTTTCGTAAATGATAATAATGAAACAGACTTCTCCCACGATACATTAAGGTCAGCGGGACGTGAAAGAAGTTTAATAATTAAACTCAGTGATACCGATAGCTGCTGTTTGACTTTGTTCAGTTCAAAAAATTTTTTATCAATTGCAGGTATGCTCTTGAAAACAATGTATTGTAATGTTTCTTGATTATGTTGCCATACCGGTTGCCGACGAATTATCTGTACTGTTTGCGACTGACCTGATGGCAATTTGAAAATCGGTGGCAAAATGTAAAAATTTTCCGAGGGTGTTAGTTTCTCTGTACTGCCGAGAGAATGAACAATTCCGCTCTGCACAAGCCAGGTATATTTACTGGTATTGCTAATCACTATCTCTGTGCTGTGCAATGTAGAGCTCATAATGACCCTGGTATGATCAATACTTAACCCATCAGCATGACTTTTTACAGGTAAACATAAGATAATGAACAAAAAGTACAGGGTGCGCATATTAATGAACTTTTCCCTGATGCATTTCTGCCATACCAAGATCGTTGAGAGTGACCCATGACACCTGTCGGTTGTTCCCAATTTTTGTGGACGTTAGGTCTATAGACTCAAAGGGAGAGAGCATCCCCATATTTTTCAGAGTAATAGTAGCTATACTATTATGACCAAAAAAGAGGTCATGAAGCGAAATGTAATACGGACTATTATTCATAATTTTGACGCCCGTAGCAGTACGATTAAATACAATTTCTTTGGCTGCTTCATCAGCCCCCTCTTCCGTCAATCCAACTGGACGGTAAAACATTTTTATTTGTGAGGATAAAGAAAATATAATTCCAGCCTGAGTTTCAGGTAGTATCACATCTTGTAATGGTTCTGATGTGATAATACCACGAGAGATAAAATAAAAAACTGACTCTCTATCACGGGGAAGTTTGTCAACATTTTCCAACGCAATCATTTTGACTATTGATTCATTTCTTGGCGAAACTTTTTCAATTCCAGGAAGTACTTTAAAGTACTGACTATCCGGTTTACCGGCACTAACTCTGGTAATATAACTTTGCATCAACCAGGTATTGTCAGTATTATTTCTCAAACTTACCGAAACTGATGTCTTTCCTGCTGGATAAATTATCCTTAACGCATTAATTCCAATCCCATCTGCCCATGCAGATGGCAATAAAAAAAGAAACAACAAACTCAGTGAAAATTTAATCAACATAACCCTTTTACCGTATGCTTATTGGTAAATCATCATAAAATCCACAGGCACTTTAATATGCTGAGCAGACGCAGTATTCGCATTTATCGCCTGTAATGATGCGGTCAACGTTGTTTGTTTTCCATCAATTGAACTTATCACATCGCCTTTAGACACGTTGGCCAACTGAATATAATCATTGTTTTTAATTTCTGTCATAGTGGATGTATTGGCCGCAAAATCATACACACGACCTTTGAGAACCACGCCAACATCGTTTATCCCGGTATTACTCCATAATGTTGGCTCACCAGGAATACCCATTCCTGGACTAAATAATACTTCAGCATAAACCCCTCCATCACCCGGAACAGTTCCTTGTGAACTACCGGACTCGGTACAATTAGAGGCCCTTAAGTCAAAAGATTTTGTTCCCACATCTGTTTTTGACTTTGCAAAATCATTTTTTGAGAACGTACCTAATACTATGCTTTCATTTGATACACTAATATCGCATGTTGTTTCCGAAATTTCTGCATAGACATCAATATGAGCTGGTTTGCCAATTGCTATAGCGTTATTCCATACTCCCATTGTAACTATAGCCGTCAGAATACTTAGCGAATACCAATATTTCACAATAATTACCTTACTCATTATTTACAACAATAGCTAAATTCCCTTGTCATTCCTGAATCCAGTTACAAAACTAAAACTCACTTTCAGGAAAATATATCGCTAACAATCAAAAAATCTCGTAATTGAGTATATACAGCTCTGTAAATCAGAAATAGTATCAGAAACAAGATAAAAAAAGAAAAAAAGAAGATATATTTCAAAACAATAATTACGCCTTTTAGCTAAATTCCTGGATTAAAATTGTTCACTAAAAAAAATAAAACACTATACCTGTACTCATTGAAGCTATTTGATTTTATCCTTTCTGAGGATCATGCTACGCAACATGAAGTTTTCATCATCCATCAACAATAAGTCGGGCCAGGAACACCGGTACATCAGGAGGTGTGGTAAATGAGCTGGCGATGGTATTGACGACTTCTGAACGATGAAGCTCCATTATGATTGCCAGAGCTCAGCGCCAGCATAAACCACCGTAGATTGGTCACCTTATCCACGAGTTGATGAATAAAGGCTGTAAACGGTAGTTCTGCGGTAGACTGGTTATGGTCGTGGACGAAATCTGAAGCATCGATAACAGCTAATCATTTGTTGGTATGCACCCATCTATGTGTTTCATATCCCTCACTTAATCAATGAGATAAAAAAGATCAGCCTGATATTGTCAATATCAGGCTCATGTATCATCACTGTACAGTCTTCATATGAATCCGATACGGTAAATATGAAAATTAATGAATGGGCATACTTGCAACAACCTGCATTTCGTCAGTGTACAAGGATTCAGGGATTCGATGTCGCCCCCCCCCTTCCTGATATAGCGACGCTGATGGCATCCCGAATTATTACTTATTTTAAGATAGTGAATAAATCACCTTAGGTTCTTTGTGTATAGTTCATTTCGTTAAGTAATTTTATCTTGCTTATTAAACTTTTGATTTACATAAGTGCCTGCCAAAATTCACATAAGAAATCACCAGGGACATAAAAAACAATTATGACAGTATCAGAATTCTGTTATCAGGTGGTTATTAATCATTATGTTTTAACCAGTTTCACGTATTGATAATAGATTAATGTTTATATGGTAATACATATTTGGCAAGGAGATATAATATGAACCCTGAATTGAATTTTGATGATGAAACCGGTGTGCTTATGTTTGGAAAAAAATCGACCAGATTAAGCCCAAAAGAAGCGGCGTTGTTTTCGTTGCTGCTGCATAAGCAGCAGTCAGATAGTATTCTACCACGAAATGAGCTTGCTCAATCTGTTTGGGGAGAACGATGGGAGGTGATCAGTAATAATAATATTCAGCAGCTTATTCTTCAGCTTCGTAGAAAAATTGATGCTGTCGGTGGACCAGTGATAATTGAAAACATTTACAAACGAGGTTATAAAATGACCATTCATGCACAAGGAGCTGGAAATACGATAAGACGTAATTTAATCACTCGATTTGTTTCACTAATATTAAATTTTATTTGAGTTCACGCTACACACACTATACCTATAATTATTTATGTAGCCTAATAGTTTAATTCCTTATTAGTGACATTAAAATAATTAAATTTCAATATTATGCAATGCTTTAGCTATTGTTCCTCTGTGCATCCAGATGGCAGGGGAATATTTTTTATTAACACTGCAATATAGCAACCACAGTATCATTTCTGACAAAACGCTTACAGGTCATATAATTAACATGCAAATCATTTATTAACTAATTTGACAAAACTATAATTGAAGAAACAAGCTACCATTGGCATAAACGTTCTTCTTCATTTTTATTTATAAATCACTGAAATGTTATTTTTTAACTAATAATCAAGAATAATTGTAGTTACTCTCTATATTCCACAATCTTTTGATTATCGGCGTTATTGTTTTTTTAAATTTTTACTCAGCTAATTTGTCAACAGGAAATGTAGCACTATTGAGCCTTTCATTTGCTTTAATAACCAGGTTGTATCACAACCTTACCTTTGAATGTTAACAAGTTCAGGTCAATGACGAGGCTCACCTTGCATGATTCCTCAGCTCCCCTCGTTATCTTTGGCTACGTCCAGAGTTACATGGTAAATTTTAAACATGTTCCTTTATATGGTTTGGTACCCGATCATAATGTGCACTTTCAATAAGTTATAACCAAAACCACATTCTTCAGTAACTTGTTATTCTTAATTGATACAATCAAATGACAGGTGATGCCAGATTTCATAATTATCATCAAGATTTTATTTTTTTTCGTGTGAAAATGAATGTATCTGATAGATCAATAACCCTGGATTTTATTGTTTTTAATGGATAATTATATGATAACAAAGATGACAACCAGGTTACTTTTTGCCGGCACACTAATTCTTCCCGCTTTTGCTTTTTCTTCAGTTCTTACGGCACAGCAAAAAAATTATCTTGAAGAAATTATGGCGGCACAAATCAGTAATGAACAAGATAGAACAGTGATCAAAAATGAGTGGACCGAAGCACATCAGGTAGCAGAATTCCTGTGCCTCCCCGTTGCAATGACTGTTATACAAAAACATGAATCTCTCGTCGAGAAAGTCACACTCAGTGACGGGGAACAAAATAGTTTAATATTACATACTCCTATCAGACTAACTGGCAATGGCCAATACCTTATTTACGGGTCGAAATGGATCCCATTTTATTTCCGCTGTGATCTATCTTCTATCACTGGCAAAGTGACCCGCTTTGTAATTGATCATCATACTCCATATCCTCATAGAAATGCCGTTTTACAATAGCCCCCCCGCCAACTTCACATTTATCATAGATAAATCATTCCTGTTACCAGGCAGGAATGAGTATTATTGCTGTTCACTCTCTGATGATATATACCTTTTTTTGTTACAGTAACTTCAGGTTACCCGCCCCCACGATTTCCGCCGTATATGCCACTGTTGTTCCTCTTATTTTTCTATGTCCATTTCATACTCAGCCATAACTGAGTTTACGATCTGAACTATCGTAGCCTGGTTTTCGTCATCATTTCGCAGCCAGGATGATAAACAGCAGTCTTATGCCAGTTAGCATCTAAGCGCCAGAGGATTATGACACGTTTAACCACCTTCAATGATCACAGACATAAGTAATCAACTGTATTGAATATCTGATACAAATCTTCTATTTTTATATTATTTTTATTACACTGGTCAATAATAAGTATTTCGCTTCGACAATACTGTTCAGTTAGACAAACGTAGTGTGTGTGATATAAGAAGTAGATACTCAAGCAGAACATAAGGAACATGATATGAAAAAAATACACGTCCTACTACTAGTCTCATTCATATTATCAGGATGCACAACAGAATGGCAACGCACTCGCTCTGATGCCCAGGATCTTTCAACTGCACAATATGAATGCGGAACATTGGCTGAAGAGAAATATCCCGTTAAGAATAGAGTAGCGGAAAGAACAGTTTATGAAGCACACGTCGAAAAATGTCGCAACAACAGGCACTGCAAAAAAAAGTATGATAGCTCACCAACCTTACGAAGTTATGTGATTGATGTCAATGAACATACTCGTTATGAGTGGATAGAACTTTGTATGCAACAAAGGGGATGGATATCCAAAGTTAAAGTGCTTATGTAAGGTAAGTGATAAGAATAATTATCAGGCAATGGCCCTATATACACAATTTTTAATCCTGTTAATAATGATTCTTGTGTGAGGTAATTCCTGCTACAACCGTCCTACTCATTGTTCGATTTTCCCACCATGTATCATGGTGGGTATTTTTTATCTCAAAAGAAAATATCATCTAAATATGATTACGCTCGATTATCTTTATCGTTAGAATTTTAGTCAGTGCGCATTTTGTATTCTTCAATATATCCCTGTTCATTACCGATACATTATTGTATTGCTATATAGTTCCCCCCTACTGACATCATACATCGACAGCTGCCACAAAAACTACGGGCATACGCTTCACTATATTTGTCACAGCGCCGCTATATGCCCGTACTAAAACAGTAATATGTTACTGTAAGCCGGATTCTGTTTTCTGTCAGAAAGTCTCGCTTAATTGAGCCACAGCACCATATGTCCGATCAGTGCCCACCAGGCCTGCCAGATCCAGATGTACCATATTAAAAGGTGAAATGCCGATACCGGCAGTAAAGGCGCTACCCTCTGAAGAAGCGATGTTCTGACGATAGCCCGCACGTAGTTGCACCCAATTCCAGGCGTTAACTTCAGCCCCCATAGCCGCAAACTGGCGCTTTGTATCATGGGTAAAACCACTGGCCGGCGTCAGATCTACATCCAATGCAGTCGTCACGATTCCGTTATGCCATGAGCCCCCGGCAGTTACCTGTGGGCGAATCCTGAAGGTTTCTTTCAGCCCGTTAACTTCTTTCGTATCAATACTACGGGGAACAATATTTTGCCCAGCCAGACCCAGCATCCAGTGTTCATTCAGCTCAGTAGCAAAACCAATGTCGGCATTAATACCGGGAGTATTATTACGGTATTCATGGCTACGGAAATCGTGGCTGTCGTAATTCTGTACCGTGGTATTGTAATTAAACAGATCCACACGCTGATATTTCGGAGTTACGCCAAGAGAATACCTGAGCCCGTTCGTCTCAAACGTCCTAGCAATAGCAATCCCGACATCACTCACTGCCGCCGCACGACCATAGGCCCGCGATGTCAACGTATCAGTATCGCTCGCTGTTGGAATAATTTTGCCCTTAGTCACATCATCCAGATATTGCAGATCGTGGTCGCTGACCTTTCCTGCCACCGTTGCCGTCCCCCATGACTTCAGTATCAGGGCAAAAGGTAATTGACTGTTCGGAACTGTCGCGACCATGCCTACACTCGCCAGGACATTCACCTGTGTATTTTTAAATTTCTCCAGTTGATGTTGCAGATCGGTCGCGGCCCCCAAAGGCGCGACTGCACCAGATAGAGCTGCATCATAGCGATCCCAGGCATCTTTCACGGCATCCACATCGCTCTGCAAATGGTCAGGATCCGATACCTGTACTCCGACTGACGGCAGAATCATGCTGAAATCATCGGAAGCGGTGGCACTCGTCATCAGTGCCGGATTAGCGAGTGCTGCCGCACAATAATGAGACGATGCAACTCCCGTCCCTCCCATAGCATCATTACTGGCTTCCATATAGGTCGTAGACGACTGAGCATTACCAGACAGAGCAGTAAAAAAAGCACAGGTCAGCAGAGAATACTGACTTAGCGTAAATTTCATTTTTATTTTCCTGGCCAAAAGAATGAATTGTTTTTAATAAAAATCCCACCGAAGCTATATACAGGCATCGCCCCCAAAAAATAGTGCGTAGTTATCACGAAGGGAGATGCTGATATTTAATCGATGCCGAAACAGATTGTTTCCTATAACTCAAGACACCTAACCAATCGGTAAGTTCACGGATATTAATCGCAGTAACTAATAATCTTTTTTTAATACTCTGAGGCTGGTTCAGCACTACCATGTCCAGCATCAGACAATGCTTACTTATTGATTTTAATGAATATAACTTACATAAACGACAATGTGTATTTAATTTACGACTTACAAGCACGCCATTCCTGTGTTACGCAGGACTCTCATATTTTCCGTATTTTGCACATTATTTTATTTATGTTTATTTAAATTCATTCAGTTATGATTTTTTATCAAACATCATATTTTAGCCTTATGTAAAATAAAATCACCACCACCGTACAATTCATTAACAAATAAACCATTGATGATATACAAAAATAGTCACACCAAACAGTAAATTACTTTAAGAAAACACAATTCTTATTTCACGTTCTAATCCATCACTGAATAGAAAAGCAGATTCATTGTAACAGCTCCTGCTTTATGACTTCCCATCAGAATTTCATCACGACACCATCAGGATATTCCAGTCTCCCGTTGCAATGATAGACGAACAAAATCCGATCTTTTCTACCCGTTCAAAAGCCGGTCCAGAGTTAACAGTTTTTCACATCGTGCCAACTCCCGGGTTCAAAGAGATCTTAAAGAAATCATCGGATGAATTTACAGCATCGGAATTTCTACATATTAACGAGAGGTCTACATTATGTATCGACATCATCGTTCTTTATTGTTTTTACTGATGTTAGGTTACCATGCCTCAACACTGGCATCGCCGGTACACCACATCAGACACACTCCTGTCGTCAATCATCATCGCAAAACAAAAACATCCCACTCGACAAGACAGCATAAATTGTCGCCCAATACAGTCTTCATTAATACGCTGATGGCACAACTGGGTAAGCCATATCGCTGGGGAGGCGCTTCCCCTGAAACCGGATTTGATTGCAGTGGTCTTATCTGGTACGCGTGGCGTAAGAATTTTCACATTACCCTTCCCAGGACCGCCGCCGGCATGTATTCCATGCCACAGGCACACCATGTTCCTTATATGCTTCTACAACCTGGTGACATGGTATTTTTCTCAATACATGGGGAACGTGTCGATCATGTCGGTGTTTATGTGGGAAATGGACATTTCATAGAAGCGCCACATACAGGGCAAAATGTCAAAATTGTCAGCCTGGAAAAAGATTTTTACCGCCGTCATTATCTGGGAGCAAGACGTCTGATGATTTCCTGAGGCGTTCCGATTCCGTATGCTGACCACACAAAAGCAGGGAGGACTTCAGTACATCCTTATACTGGACGGACTGGAGTTCTCCCTCCAATGGATATGTGCTTAGAAAGCGTCATATATATCCATCATTCTCTCTGGAGAGAGACCGCCCGGAAACGGGGAACACTTATGCGATCATCGAGAAGAACAATTCACCAGACATATCAAATTATTTCTATATCGCACACCACTTTATACCTATCAAATTAATTAACCAAATGATTTAAAACGATATTTATAGACTTCACCATAAGGATATAATAATTATTATTCCTATGGTAATAAATTATACAGTACATAAGATTGAATGAACAATAAGATAACCATAAACAGGTTAGTATATAAGCCATAAATAACATCGGATTTCATTTAATTTTATTAATATCCATAGTGTTCCATTCTACAGGAATAAAAATATTAATTTTACCAGCAATGAGGGGTTGTTTATGAATGCAATTACCGGTGTTTTAGTGGATGGATATATTTTTGATATTAAAAATTATATGATTGATGATTATCATTTTCCTAACACTCTGTTCCCTGGTGCTACCTTTAAGATGGTCATTGATGATGACCCGGCCAACAATACTAACGTAGCCTGGAAGTGTATTCCTGATAAAATACTGACTGTTAGTCAGGATGGCACAGTGACCTTTCCGAACGTGGATGAAAGTTGTTGTAGTAAATCGTTTTATATTTTTGCTTAGTGAATTTTTGTCAGGATATACCTTTACTGTAAAACGTTATTTTAAATATAGCACTGAAATTTATCACACAAAAGAAGGGGCTTTAACATGGATTGCAAGTGTAAAGGGACAACTTCCAGCACGGCGCGATATTAATGATTCCGATTTGAACAATTATGAACAATATAACAGGCGCGAGGTTAATACCGGCCTTTATCAGGAATGGGGCACATTGGCTAATGTTGGATGGAAATTAGAACCACAGTTAGATGGTTACTGTCGCATTTATACGGCTGAAAACGATGAATTTTATTGTGCAGAGAATAATAGACTAGATCAGCTCACTGATTCTGGGTATATCGTTCAGGCAGTAGCATTCTATGGCGAGCCTATAGCCAAGTGGTGAGAAAGGTTAAATTCCTTTGCTCACTGTCATTTTCATTATTGTAAAGTAAACAACCACTAAAATTATCAAAATACACGCAGTAAAAAAGGATCTTATAAAGATCCTTTCTTGCGCTATCCATACAGTCCTTATCCTTACCAAACCTGTCTGCAACACCAGACCGTACGAATGAGGACGTTTGAGGTACAACCTTACTGCATTTCGCTCGTTTTTATGCTCCAGGAAATCTGAAGCGTTTAACGTTCATAGCAGGAATCGATTACCTGTCTGTTGTAAATCCTGACCAGGCACTTTCACCAGTTACAGTTCTTAAATTGCAACCATGTGCAGATTATCGCTTCTCGCGTGATGCACATTTTTCTGGAACAACAGTGACGCTCTCACTTTTTAGCTCGACAATTTTTTGTTTTACGGGAGCCTGAGTTAATACTTCAGCTTTACCTGTAAAAACACCCCCTTTCTTAATAGATAAAGAAATATAAACCAATGTTCCATCCAGACGGCCATTTTCATAAATATCAACAGAATCAGACTGACAATGCCCTTTTATATTACCATCCACAATTAACTCCCGGCTGGTAATATCTCCTTCCACGACACCATTGCGCATTATTTTCACCAACCCATCCTTAGCAATTACGTTCCCATTCACACAACCATAGATGTATATTTGTTTATTAGAATTTATATTGCCATCAAAGACGACATCACTGGCAATAACCGTGCTATCTGTCCCTGTCTCATTAGCTGAATTTCTGTTTTCCATTTTTTTTACAGTACTACCGACGTCTACAACACTTTCCGGTGTTGAAAGTATTTCTAATTTATCTTTTGCTGCCTTAGATTTGTTAAACATCATGAGTATCCTTTTCTGTAAAAAATGCGTTGAGAAAGAAAAAATTATGAGAAAAAACAATATCACTGCGATAAAAAACTTTCCTGAATACCAGAAAAATAATGCCAGACTCCAGGAAATGATTCCCGCATTCAGAAACATGTTGTTCGCTGTATAATTATGAGAAATAGAGTTCATCGGTGAAATCATCTGTAAACGATATCTTCGGGAAGATGCTTATCCCAAATGATGTTAAGGCAAGGTAACTTCCCCATAAATACAGTCGCCATTACTGTGATTGTGTACGCTACCTCATCCCACAATAACTGTGATGTATTGCTTCTCATCTCAACATATTTACTTTGATTTACAATAATCATGGACCGGGACATAACATACCTTCTTCAGTGGTTATACGACTGCAATGAGGATCGCTGCCGCAATGTACATTGACTCACTGTACAAATCGGCCCAGGGGGAAAATTCTAAAGGGTTGAGGTCATGCGCTAAACGGTAGGTAACCAGAAAGTGTCGTTGGCCATCTGAACAGAGATAATATGCTCTCCACAGAACATGACAGCCGATGGCGTAAAAAGTATCGCAACAATAACAACACATGAAGGGTGTAATGATGGGACTATAGCCTGATGGCGGCTCACGAAAGAACAGGGGTAGTTAGTTGCCAGCTGCCCACCATGGGTATAAACGCGGTGGTCCTGGATACACGCTATCTTGAATCACCTTAACTGGTTGAGAGATGGCCAGTTTTAGTTAATCAATACAAATCCACGTTAAGCGTTATGTGTTGATATCGATGCGAAGGTATTGAGAAAGTAGTGAGCCGTACAGGGTTAGCCTACCGGACATCATGAAACCGGCGCGAATGCCTTCGCCCCTGTACACCCATCATATGCGAAAGTGACCATGCTTAGGGCATAAAAAAACCGCTAATGCGGTATATGGCACGATGATTGTCGGGAGGCTAATCCCGGCCGCAGATTTACTACAGCACTGGAATATTCTACCAATGGCACATTTATGTCAATTCGGGTAATTACCGGGGAGTTATTCAAATGGTTAATGAGTCAACGCTAAGTCAGGCATTGCCCATGAGCCCCTGATCAGCAAGTCATCCATAACATCAGGAATAGAGAAAGATATGAGCCAGACATTAGCTGCTCGGGTTCTTATAAATAATCAGTAACAGCCAAATCAACCTGAGCTAATAGACCTTATAAGTTCAGAAGCACTATTCTTATAATTAGTTACTAACTCAATGATCTGTTTAACTTCAAAATAAAGAGAAGGATCAACTACAGGAATAACATCATTACTCTTACATATAAATTTAGTTTTCTCACTACCTGAATAACAACGTTCAGCCTCAGCAAGAATAGATATTACTGAACCGCATTCAATATTGTATTCTATTAAATTTCCATTTAATGAGATAGCAGGGATCCTGAATTTTGATTTGATTTTATCATTACCATCTATTATCAAACCTTTTGATTCAAGATATTTTTCCATTACTGTAACATAATCAGTACCCAATGCTTCCAACCCTGCAACTATCGCAAAGATGTTCTGTATATTATTCTGTATAATCAATGTGTTATCTAATAATTTTTTCGCATATTCTATATATTGCAAGGATGATTTTTGCCACTTTTGATACTCTTCGTTTCTGTTTTCATTTTCCTTTTTTACAACATCTATATATTGATAAATTTCCCTAAAATCCCCCTCTCCCCCATTCAGTTCGAAAATACCAGAAATGCCTCGCGTTATATCGTGCAGTAATATTTTAATTGCTTCATTGAGCTTATCATTTGCTTTCTGGTAACGTTTTGAACGTATTAAAGCTTGTTGGCGAGTTTTCTCTAATTTTTCTGCGATTCGAGCATTAACAACAAAATCACCTTCAATTGTGGATTCAGGGAAGGCCGGATAATGATATTTTTTGATAAGTGACAGAGCGTAAGGTTCTTTGCTTACATCTACCACCTGAACAGGAAATTGAACCAGTATTGGCAGGTCATCGCAATAATGTGATGACGTCTCACTACGAAAAGCTAATGTCCCGTTAATCCCTAATTTTTTTACACAATGGTCGTCAACGCTACACATAGTAAAGTATGCGTCTACTAACTGAAACCTCTTCAACAACCGCTGTCGGCAATCAGAATTTTTTGCTATATCCAGCAATCGGCATAATAGCCGGTAGTTGCCGTAACCAGACTTATCATTTGTAGATACCAATAAACTCAAACTGAGACAGGCCTGTGAGACCAGGTGACGCAATGCTTCAACATAGTTTTGTTGAGCAAGTTCTTTTTCTGCGCTTTCAGATAGTTTTGCTATTTGCGAAGATACCATTAATAAACCAGCAATTACCTTCGCTTCTTTTTTCTGCGCCTTGCCAAAATCAGGGCTAATTGTACGCATGATAATATTGAGACAGTTATGAATTGCATAATCAGCAATAGCATCAGCCCTGCAAAAATCGACGTTTACCCCTGCAACATCCAGCTGATATTTTGTCGAATACGTTTCAATTCCATCCAATGCAGCGGTTTCTAAATGACTCATCGCACATACAGTAGAGCATACCTGGACATATTTTTCTGACATATGCGATTTTCTCCCTTCAAAAGGATCGGCACACTAAGCTGATATGTCTTAACACGACTTAACAAGCACAGAACACATCATCAGTTGCGATCCCGACGCTTAATCCTTACGGTTCTTTTATTCAGATTTTCCAACGTTAACGTTAATAAAATAAAAACTGGGTCAAACAGCCATCATGGCAATACTGTCGCAAGGTGAACAGTTCAGTATTTATCTAAACGTTTTTTGCCTACATACCTGAAAAGTACATGAAGGATTATTGGTACATAGTAGCCATTACATTCCGAAATAAAGCTCTTTTCTATCAGGTTGTTGCCTTACTGTAATCTGCCATTTAGTCATGCTGACTTATACAAAGCGATTTCATGTTCTACTGAACCGCCTTTTTCATTCATGATGATTAAAATCTTTCGCCAACCTTCAGTGTAAGCAATCCATTGATTTACTGAATTTTTTCAAAAAATTTCAGGTTGAAATCGTCAACATTAGCATTCGTGTACTTAAGGTTCCTCTGTCAGTCATTAACCATACGTTGGTCCACACCTTTAACAGATGCGTTTTATAACAACGTTTCATCATTTAACAATGTTAAGTGAGATTTTTATTGATAAAGCGACCAGGTAGCTATTTGCAGGCAGTAAGAAAAGCGCATCAACAGACTTTATAGCCCAAAAATTTGAGGTCAGAACTCAATCCGTAAATTCCACTTTCAGTTCCGGCGCCAATGAGTCGAGAGTCACAATAGGTATAATGTGTTAACAATCACTGAATGATATTTCAGCCCTCTTCACCCTGGTGATTTCGCCATAGAGAAAACACAAATAAAGCTTTGATTTATAGCGTTTTTTACTGCCGATTTCAGGGTGAAATCGACACACGGTTACTCAGTGCAAACTATTATTTCATACATAACTTTATAATTTTTTTTACCAATGAGAAATATGGCAGAAATGGATACTACGTCCACATATCAGCCATATTAAATGGAGTACCTTTCCACATATGACATAAAAAAAGGACTAAGCATCTCGATCAAAGAAAAGCTATCTTCACACAGCGGGCTAAGAACGTAAGGAATGAATTAATAATGACAAGAAGAAAACAATTAAATAGCCTGCTAAAAATCGGGCGACATCATGGGGGAAGCTTTTCAACTTACAGACTGATATGAATCAAAAAAGAATAACACACATATGAATAACAGAATTAAAGGGTAATTAGCCAGAAAAGACGGTTCAAGTTTTGATGTCATTTCTATAAAAGACCAATTCAAATTAATACTATAGATAGTAATCTTATACTCTGGCTGACCAGGATAATGAAGGATTGTCCTTATGATAAACTATAGACAGAACATACTTATTAAGGATAAATAAGCTACAGTGAGTAATAAGCATCTTTAATATGCATGAGCATAAGTATGATCATCACCAGGCTCTAACCTAGAATGCCAGGATATAGTTATCGTTTTGAATTATTTATTGTTTATTCATATATTGATTTTAAATTGCACAAACATTCGTACGCTCAAAAGAGCAAGAAGCCAGAGCTATCAAAGCAATCTGAACCAGATCATGATGCATAAGCTATAGAGAGAACAGATGTTGTAAGAGATATCTTCAGATTAGCTCTGTTATTTTGAAATAACATATAGATATAAAAATACATATGATAAATGATACAGATATAACAGGCACTTTCGTTAATCAGACAACATTATATCCTCATCGCTCAAACCAATATAACAGTGTGTCATAAGCACTTTATCAGCTTTCTTACACTCTTACCTGATAACCACGTCCCGAACTTTGGCCTCTGAGCTTTCCTGTCTTTATCTTTTCTTTAGCTGATGTTTCTCAGCATATCAGTACGTTAGTTTCATTTAAATAAACTATAGGCAGCAATATAAACTATAGAGAGTAACCTATGCTATAGGTAGTAACATAAACTATAGAGAGGGAGTAGTGTCGATTTTTAAGATTAATATAAGCTATAGCGAGTATAAGCACTAAGGCAAAAAACAAGTAACTATCTGATTTATATTGCATTAATAGTATTTGTGTTTACTTTTTAATCTGCTTATTACTTATTATATTTAAATCAGTAATCCTTAACTTGATGCAAACACCATTGAGCAGAGCAAAGGTCGTCAAAATCCTATGTAAAACCAGGCTTAAAAGAAATCAATAGTGATGCAGAACAGCACCACTATTGATGTAAGAATGAGAGGGGATGTATAAAACACATTAATTTTCAGCTAGTTATATAAAAAACTGAAGATATCAGCGTTGCAAAATCGAAAGACACTATCCGATTAAACATAAACTATAGTGAGTATTCAGTCCATTCTACTGACTACAGCTTATGTTTTATGAAGGTTCAAAAGAGCTTCCAAATCTTTGAGATCAATCCCCAGCTTTTCTAGTAACTTAACTTTTTCAATCAGAGAAGGATCAACCGAGTCATTTGTATGCTCAGGTTGTTCATAGGCTTCACTATCAGAGCGGGGAGCTTTTAACTTAGGCCTGCGATAATGCACGTTAAAATACACACTCCGTCCACGTTGCAGCTCCGTGTAATCCAGATATCCGATCTCTTTCAGCTGCTCCATTGCCCTGCGAACCGTCTGATTTTGCGAAAAAACAGGCGATTTCAGGTTTAGCCTGGCGCGCAAACGCGCTATTGAGATAGGTGCAGGATTTTTGGGCAAGCTTTCGATATAGGTGTACAGAGCCTGCGCGGACTCACGCCGCTTAAGCGCGTTTATCGCTTTTAACTGCAACAGAACTTTTCGGTCAAACTGATAAAGCTCAAATAATCGGGGGTCAGCCTGGAGTATGACGATATCTTTAGCTGTGTCGTAGTACGCGGATTGAACCAAATGCGTCGTATATTCTTTAGTCTGGCTGGTAAACGAAATGACTGTCCCGGCAATCCGTTTTAAGGAAGGGCTGATACGTTCACGAAGCTTTTTAGACGATCGGCTTGACGGGATCCCGCAAAGCTTTACAAATTCAACAAACGAAAGCTGAACCTTATCACCTATAACTTTATGTTTTGCAAAAGAATGTATGATTCCCACCCAGGTTTTGAAATCATTGTCCATATCCAGTCGCGGGCCAATGATTTCCACTTTGTCAAAACCCTCAGCCTTAGCAAGTGAGAGTCTGGTCAACTCTTCAGTGGCATCTGTCGTTGAGAGTGTATTTTTTTTACTGTTTTTAAGCGATTTGAGGGTAGGCACAAATACCCCCAGGCGCATTAGCGCAACAGGCTGTACAGTGTTATTAGCGTTCGGAGTAAGAGATACAACTTCTCCTGTTCGCTTATCTACTTCATCAAAAAAATCTTTAATATCAATATCTTTTTCCAAAATCAGCTCCAAGTTTGGGCACCCAGTCCATATAACCGAGCTAATAGCACAAGAAAACAGCTGTTGATATGCTGTGCGTAACCTGTGTATACACCTGTATAAATCTATAAGGGCATCCGTATGTCATTATAAAATAAAGAAAAAATACATTATCGCTATCGTTTAATTTTATAGAGAGTGCTCACTATAGCTTATACAGACTGCAAACTACAGCCTGGGTTTATCTCGCTACAGCATATATGAATGCAGGCTATAGTTTATAATTTACAAACTATAGCTTATCAAGATCGCCCGGAAGTCAATGTTGACGGAGGCTACAGCGATCTGGGATCTATTTAGGATCTTAAAAGGATCTACTTAGGATCAACTACTGTGATCTAAACGAATAAAGTAATTATGAGTAATGAGCAGAAAAGTTCATCGCCAGAACCCGGGAATGACAAGAGACATCAGCTGATTATCTGAAGGTAAAGTGTGCCAGGCAATCATCATCAACCTGAGGCCACATACGATTACTACCGGTACGCATCATCTCGTACGACGGGAAGACGTCCTGTAATACCCTGTAAATAGCGCTGTAGAGACGTGAGAGGCCTCAAAACGTCACAGTACACTGATGTGGTAGCCAATACGGTTCAACTGACTATCAGGCGCTGCTGGAGCAGCATAATCTGTACAGACGAATGAGCAAGAAAGGTTACTGGATGATAAAACTGTGTGAAGAAAAGTCACAATTGGAAGGTATTAAACAACAAATAAACATCATAAAAAATAACTCAATAGCATTGAACGAATAACAACAACAAAAATTGAGATCATATATTTATGAAAATAAAAACAGAGCTTATTACATTAAGCACATAGTTAGTCATTAATAAATTATCAGAAAAATATAAAAGTAGTTATGAACTATAAATCATATTTCCATCATGACTATATAACTAGTCCTATTTACAATCAATAGGGTTAATCACCTAAAATTTATAAGGTGATCCAGGGATTTGCCGGAAAAGGAAGAAGACAATGAAGAAAATTAGTGTGGTGGTAGCTGATAAATATCCACTGATGTTAAAGGGAATAGTAACATTCTTATCAAAGTATCCATCTATTTATGAAGTATCATCTACCTTCACTGATGCTCTGAGTGCAGCTGAGTATTGTTCACAATATCAGCCAGATGTATTGATTCTTGGTGAGTTCTCTGACGGTCTGGGGGGCATTGAACTTATACGCTGGATACACTCTATGAGAATAAAATCAAAATTAATATCATATATGGAAAAAAAACCATATATAGATGCAAACAAATTCATTGATGCCGGTGCTATGGGGGTTGTCTGGAAGACCAGTCCTCCTGAAAATTTAAACCACGCGATTGAAAATATTTATAATAATACTCATTATTTCGATGATGGTTTGCTTCAGACATCGCCCGTCACAAGAAAACCCGTCCCTTGTAATTTTCTGACTATGCGTGAAAGACAAATTCTGCAACTTATTGCAGATGGGCAAACAAATAAACATATCGCAAAAATTTTGGACGTCAGTAATAAAACTGTTGAAACACACCGCTTAAATCTGATGAAAAAAATGGATGTTCATAGTGGAATTGAACTTCTAAAAGTAGGTCTGAGAATGGGTGTATGTACCATATAGTGTATAAGGGAAAGGTATAGCGCCTGGTAGTTAGTATAAATTTCGCTCGTTTCGGGTGTTTTTAGCTCTATAGGAGTAAGAGCCTGTCAAGGAAAGCGTTGTCAGAATACTGTCACTGTAGTGGTCATATGATTGTGACCACTATTCTACGGCAAGAGCAATAACCGCACTCTGATTCTTCACATGTCAGCCCGCCGTTGGAAAAAGAGAGAGCCGACACAATAGTCGTCGCCCACTACATAACCTCTGTTTTACTGCCAGACCTTGTCTTTAGTCGCTTAACCATTTACGGGACCCCATTTTGTTTCCAGACGTCTGAAGAGCTCTTCATGGCGCTTTTCGTCCTGCTATTCCCTGCTGACTGGTGATGCAGCCCCTGACGTTTTCGTCTGAGATACTCCAGCCAACGTTTATCACTTCACTGTCTTTCCTGTCTGAATAACCTGATATCAACGAAAATCGGCAATGCATACAAAAATGGGTATTTGTCTGATAACTCAACTGAAAGGTGGATGACAGCTTTTAAGAATGAAATCTCTCTAAGCCAGTTGAATTTACTGTAAAGTATCATTTGTTAGTACAAGATACTTAATTACAACTTAAATATCATTAGGAATGTTTTTATAGTACACACGTAACATCTTGTTTATATTAGAATAATATTTTATCATGAAATGATTCCTAAGGTCTTTTGATAGCGAGATCATTTGTTTAAAATCTAACTCATGAAATAACTCAACGGCATTTTGCTTTTCTGGAAATAACCCATAGTTATCACCATTCATAAGAGTTATGACCTTTTATGTAAAATTGAAATCATCCTCACAGTGCTGTGATGCCATCTCGACCTATCATAAGAGTGGCATGTCTGCGTATATACTATGATTTTTTTCTTTTAAAATAATATGTTAGATGATTTTTTGCACTTAATAGCAGAAAACCATAGGTTTCCCAACACCAGGATATTATTTTGAAGCAGTCATCTTTAAATATTTATCAGTAAGCCAACCTGATGTGTTCAGTAGAATCAGGCGATAATATAATGTTTTATTTTGTGTCTAAATATTAATAGCTGGGCTCAATAAGAGTCTGTCTGGAGAAATAACATAATGAATGCGATTGAACTTTCTGAACAATCACAAGCAATCCATGATTTGAATCTGACTTACCTTTTATTGGCACAACGATTAATTTTGGAGGATAAAATATCTGCCGGCTTCAGACTGGGACTAAATGAAGCGACAATGGAATCTCTGGTGGGTTTATCTCTTCCTCAGTTGATTAAATTATCGTCTACCGGACAATTAATTTGTCGTTTACGTATAGACAGTGAAATGATACTTAATTGTTTAACCAGAGATTCAAGGATTGATGCTCTGCAACGTATTCACACTGGAATTATTCTTTCCACAGAATTACTGGATTCATTGTCCGAACAGAAAAACATTGCCATCTGAGGGTACGATTATGAGTGATAAAAGCATTATTAATGAAGTTAAGGATGCTCAAATTGCAATGGAACTGATTAATCTTGGCGCAAGAATGCAGGTTCTTGAAAGTGAAACGAATCTGAGTCGTCGGTGGTTATTAAGACTTTATAAAGAAATTAAAGGGTGTTCGCCTGCAAAAGGTATGCTGCCATTTTCTGCTGACTGGTATATGTCATGGGAACAGAACATTCATTCTTCGATTTTCTATAACATCTATCGCTTTTTGCAAAAGAAAAACTTTGGCCGTCCAGTCGAAGTCATGCTTAAAGCTTACCGACTGTATCTGGACCAGATTCAGAAGGAATCCGGTGAGAAGTCTATCCTGAGCTTAACCAGAGCCTGGACGCTGTTACGCTTCATTGACTGCGGAATGGTAGAATTGACGCGTTGTTGCGGTTGCGGTGGCAGTTTTGTCACAACACCAGGATACAGTTTGCACACCTTTACCTGTAGCCTGTGTTTTCCACCTTCTCGCGCAAGCAAAAAAATGAAAGAACAATCAATTGAACATGTAAGCCATGAGATTTAATGAAAACTAATACGCATATCTTCCTGCCATCTGTGGATTTCAAATGCACAGAATGGCAGGGATGGGGGCGATTATAAAGACGTGGAGTGACAGAGGTTTTCTGGCTGCTATCTTCACCAGACTCATACAGAAATCCGGTAACTATTTCCAACGTGATGATGAGAATGATCGCCGTCTTCTCCATAAAGTGATGGCATATTTCCAGTCTGAACTATTAATTTTCGCAGAGTGGTTACTCTTTCCATATGGATTTCGAGTAATTGATTACTCCTTTGATTCAAATCACTTGCACGACGTAGCACCAAAGTAATCCCTTCCCAACGAGTGGCAAGTCTGGCATTATTTTTATAAGGAATATAAAGCTGTGCATTTTTTTCTGCATGCTTACGTTCTTCATCATAAAAATTAATTGCAGCCAACAAACGACTTTTATTATCAGAGATAACCTGAAGCGAGACTGGATTTATTCTCGCGCGGCTGAGCTGGGAAACTTCTTCCAGCAAGGTACCTTCCAGTTCATCAAGAAGTGTTTGCAATTTAATAAGATTTTTTTCTAACTGAACTTTCACTTTGTTACTCCTGGTTTATGAAAATCGAATAATCTCATCAACCAACCGGGCGGCGATATGATCACTGTCCAGGGTTAATTCACCGGCGGCTATTTGCGCAGAGATTTTGGCGAGGCGGGCGTGGTCTACATCGTTGGAATCATCTGAGGTAAATCTGTCAGACAGATGACTTAATTCAACATGCACACTGGCATCTTGATCGTCGGATCGCAGTGATCCACCCTGCGGTTGAGGCTGACGTGAATCCGTTGATTGTCGGATGTCAGCTCCCTGTACAGGAGAGGTCTGGCAAATACGCTCGATACTCATAGTTATCCTGATTCGAAATAATAATGAATGGGTACTATGTATATCGGCGTACAGGGAAATAACTGAAGTCAGTCGTTCTGGCTGATAAATGCCTTACCGTTACCTACGGCTGTCGCCAGCAGGGTTTGCCCGGAGTGCATTTGTACGCGAAATGACTCTCTGAGGGTTGCATTGTCTAATGCTTTTCCGGTGGTATGAATCTCATAATCATCGCCTTTGGTCATCACATCAACTTTTTCACCTGTGTGGATCACCCATTGCTGGCGTAGTTCGCTGAAAGTCAGAGGATGATTTGGTTGTATCCATCGGGTTGGCGTTGCACCAATAATCTTCTGTGGGTCGAGGATGAGATCGGCTGGAAGATGGTCAATATTCCCTCGTTGTGACTGGATATCATTCTGACTTACCGTTTGCCCAGGTGTAAGTTCATGTGCTGCCAGCCAGTATGTCGCCGTGGCACTTACAGAAACCTGGATGAATTTCTGATGTGTTCCGCAAGAGGCAATAATGCTGTGATTGCCGCTTAGTTTTTTTGTATGGCCAGGTAAACGTAATGCCGGGTTTCCACAAAGTGTTGCCAGTTGAGTGGTAGGGGTCAGGATCGTAACCTGTAATTGTGGCATTCCCTGACTATAAGGGGCCAGCAGCAATGCGATACGCGACGACAGCGACTGACCGGTTGACTGTGAGGCATGAGCCAAGATTGTCAGATTAAGATAAACGATCAGGAAAAGTAATAAAACGAGGGGTAAACGTTTAAATAACATTTGTTATCGACCTTTCGTCAGAAAAGCTTTCGACTTAAGACATGCACAATAATATATCCTGAGAAGCAATTTTTTTACTCGCTAATGTGATGCCGTAAAAGCGTTTGTTTGCAGGATAGACATTTCAAAATATATCAAAGTGTTTTTTGTATGCCATTTTGGGGAACAATCTGGTTAATTGACGTCATTGCTGTCGCATATTTGCGTTATGGTTTTTTCGACTTCTCACCATAAAATGCACCGCAATATTGTTAATAAACAAGAAAGGTTTTATCTCATGCTGGATAAACTCGACAGTGAATTCCGGTTTCAGCAGCATGCGTTGAGTCTGCTGACGCAACGCCAGGGCATCCTTGCTTCTAATATCGCGAATGCTGATACACCAGGATATCTCGCACGGGATATCGATTTTTCGCAACAGTTAAAGGAAGCCGTTAACCGCAGTCAGGCGACTGACAATAATATGAGTCTGACGGTCACCTCTGAAAGACATATTGCTGACAGTACGCATTTAATGACTGATCCACGACCTCTTTATCGTATACCCGATCAACCCAGCGCTGATGGTAATACCGTAGATATGGATCGCGAGCGTGTTAATTTTGCAGATAACTCAGTGAAATATCAGTCCAGTTTAACGTTTCTGACATCACAGATTAAAAACATGATGACGGTTGTTAGTCAGGGATAAATAAAATTATGTCACTTCTAAGTATTTTTGATATTTCCGGTTCAGCGATGGCCGCCCAGTCTCAGCGTCTGAACGTCAGCGCCAGTAATATGGCTAATGCCGACAGTATCGCCGGGCCGGACGGTAAACCATATAAAGCCAAACAGGTCATTTTTAGCGTTGATCATGCTGCGGATCAGGAGATCGGCGGAGTGAAAGTCAGTGATGTGGTGGAAAGCGATGCGCCGGATCGTCTGGTCTATGACCCTGACAACCCTCAGTCAGATAACAAAGGCTATCTCCATATGCCGAATGTCGATGTGGTGGGCGAAATGGTTAATACCATCTCAGCTTCCCGCAGTTATCAGGCCAATGTCGACGTAATGAATACCGCGAAAACCATGATGCTCAAAACACTGACTTTGGGTCAGTAAGGAAATAGTAATGTCGGTTTTACCCGTCATGACACAACGCAGTTCTGCCGCAGTTAATAAAGCCAGTCAAGCAGCAACCAGTAATAGCGCGGCCTCCGCCACCAATGGCAGCAGCGCCGAAGATATTATGAATAACTTTATGCAGTTGCTGGTTGCGCAAATGCAGAATCAGGACCCCACCAATCCGATGGATAACAACCAGCTTACGACTCAGCTGGCGCAGTTTAATACGGCGGCGGGTGTGCAGCAGTTGAACGGCACAGTGAATAGCGTCGGGATGCTGGTCACCAGTATGCAGCAGATGAATGCTGCCGAATGGGTAGGGCGCCAGGTATTGGTAGAAGGTGATACCACTGTTTCTACCGCACAGGGTGGCAATAATCAGTTTGCGCTCTCTGTCAATCAGGATGCGAGCGACGTCACTGTCACGCTGACTGATGATGCAGGAAATGCTTACACCGGAAAATTGAAAGATGTTAAAGCCGGCGTGCATGAATATACCCTGGACGATCTCAGTGATTTCGAGCCTTCCGATCCACGCACAGTAAGCGATACGAATTTTACCGTTTCGTATTCCGCTACCAACCCGGACGGCAGCACTCCTGACATCGTGTCGCTGAAAAAATCAAAAGTAGACAGTGTTTCTTTCACCCAGACAGGGGCTGTTCTGCAGTTAGGTAATGATGAGACGGCCACGCTGGCCAATGTCTATCTCATTGAATAATCAATTTCATTATGTTGTTTTTCGGGAAATAAAATGAGTTTTTCACAAGGTCTTAGCGGGTTAAACGCCGCATCACAGGCGCTGGACGTCGTCGGCAACAATATTGCCAACTCGCAAACTGTCGGGTTTAAGTCCGGTTCTATTTCATTTGCCGACGTGTTTGCAGGTTCGCAAATCGGTATGGGCGTTCAGGTCGCTGGCGTTGATCAGAATTTCAGCGATGGTGTTCTTGGCGCTGGCGCCAGCCCGCTGGATATGGGTATTCAGGGCAATGGCTTCTTCCGTATGGAAACCGAAGCGGGGAAAATATTCTATAGCCGTAACGGTCAGTTTAAGACCGATGCCAATGGCTATATCGTGAACAGTCAGGGGATGCGCCTGAGCGGTTATATGGCCATTGGTACACCGCCAACTGTCCAGGCTGGTTCACCGGTCGGGCCTTTGCAGATCCCAACGGGCGCGATGCCGGCAAAAGCCTCTAATGCAGGTAGCCTGAGCGGTAACCTGGATTCCGGAAATACAAAAATTGATACAGTAACGCATCCGTTTAAAACGACTGATGGCGATTCCTATAACTATTCTACCCAAGTGAATGCGTATGACAGCCAGGGTAATGAGCATGCCATTAATGTTTATTTTGTCAAAACGGCAGATAACACATGGTCCGTCTACTCTAATGACTCTACCGCTCCGGGCGCTACACCGCAAAAACTTGACATAACATTTGATTCCAGCGGAAAGCTCGTTACGACCCCCGCAAATCTGAAAGTCGATGGCGCTTCGTACAACGGTGCCGCAGCACTTAACTTCGATCTCGATTTATCCAAACTGTCGCAGCAGGCTTCCGATAACTCGATGGATAGCCCGGAAACTACGGGTTATGCGCCGGGTACGATGACGGGTTATGTCGTTGGCGATAACGGCCAGATTGTTGCTTCTTACAGCAACGGGCAGCAGCAGTTACTGGGCCAGGTTGTTCTGGCTAACTTCAATAACCCAGGCGGGCTGCAGCCAGCAGGGAACAACTGTTGGTCTGCGAGCCCGGAATCCGGCCAGCCGGTCGTTGGGATTTCTGATACCGGGAACCTCGGTACGCTGCGCGGTAACGCACTGGAAGCCTCAAACGTGGATCTGAGTAAAGAGATGGTCAACATGATCGTCTACCAACGCAACTATCAGTCCAACTCTCAGACCATCAAAACACAGTCTGAAGTCCTGCAAACGCTGGTTAACCTGGGTTAATAGCAAAACATGGATCACGCGATATATACCGCTATGGGGGCCGCAACGGCGGCCCTCGATCGCCAGGCCGTGGTGTCTGATAACCTGGCTAATGCCTCGACGCCGGGGTTTCGCGCACAGATTGCCGCTTATCGTGCCGTTCCGGTAGACGGCCCGTCAATGGCGACCCGCACGCTGGTGACCGAATCGACTCCTGGTAGTGACTACTCCTCGGGAACAGTCGAAAAAACCGACCGCACGCTGGATGTCGCGCTGCCAAAAGAAGGGTGGCTGGCAGTACAACTGCCGGATGGTACCGAAGGTTACACCAAAAACGGCAATATCCAGATGACGGCGGACGGGCAACTGCAAGTCCGTGGTCTGCCACTGATGGGCGATGGTGGTCCGCTGACCGTACCTACTCAGGCAAAGTTAACTATCGCGCCAGACGGCACCATTTCTGCGTTGGGTGCCGGTGAAGAACCGTCAGCCGTAGCGCAAACCGGGCGCATCAAGATTGTCAATGCGCTACCAGGCGAACTACAGCACGGCGATGACGGTGTATTCCATACCCGTGATGCCAGTTCGCTGGCGGCGGATACGAGTCTGCAGCTTATGCCGGGGATGCTGGAAGGCAGCAATGTCAGCCCCGTCAATTCAATGGTGAACATGATCACCACCGCGCGCAGCTTTGAAATGAATATGAAGGTCATCACAACCGTTGATGACAATGAACGTAACGCTAATCAGTTATTGAGCGCCAGCTAATCACTGGTAAGGAGTAATAACGCATGATCCGTTCCCTGTGGATTGCAAAAACGGGCCTGGAAGCACAACAGACCAATATGGATGTTATATCCAACAACCTGGCTAACGTAAGTACCAATGGTTTTAAACGTCAGCGAGCTGTATTTGAAGATCTGTTGTACCAGACGCTACGCCAGCCGGGCGCTCAGTCATCTGAACAAACCACTATTCCTTCCGGTTTACAGTTAGGAACAGGGGTAAGACCGGTGGCCACTGAGCGAATTCATAGCCAGGGCAGCCTGGCCCAGACCAACAACTCGAAAGATGTGGCTATTGAAGGGGATGGATTCCTGCAAGTTATGATGCCGGATGGCACCACAGCGTATACCCGTGATGGTTCGTTCCAGCTTGATCAGAACGGTCAACTGGTGACTTCCAGCGGTTATCCGGTTCAGCCGGCGATAAACGTACCGCAGGATGCAAAATCTATCACCATCGGCAACGACGGTATTGTCAGCGTCACCATTGCCGGGCAGGCGCAGCCACAACAGGTTGGGCAGCTTACCCTGAGTACTTTTATCAATGATACCGGTCTGGAAAGCATTGGTGAAAACCTGTACCGGGAGACGCAATCTTCCGGTGCACCGAATGAAACAACACCTGGTCAGAATGGCGCAGGTACGCTGCGACAGGGCTACGTGGAAACGTCGAACGTCAACGTGGCCGAGGAACTGGTCAACATGATTCAGACTCAGCGTGCCTATGAGATTAACAGCAAAGCTGTCTCTACTTCGGACCAGATGCTGCAGCGTTTAACGCAGCTTTGATTTGTGCCTTTGAGCCGCAGGTGGTTTCGCGGCTTTTTTTTATTATGTGATCGTTATGACCTATCCGATAGATTCTGGCCGCTTACTGCGGCGTCTGTTAACGCATGTTGCCCTGGTCGCGCTTCTTTCAGGATGCGCGTATATCCCTCATAAACCGTTGGTCGAAGGTGCAACATCTGTGACGCCGCAGATCCCGTATCAGCCTGCTAATAATGGCGCGATTTTTCAGCCTGGCGGCACGATGAACTATGGCTTTCAGCCGATGTTTGAAGATCGTCGCCCAAGAAATGTGGGTGATACATTGACCATCGTGTTGCAGGAAAATGTCAGCGCCAGCAAAAGTTCGTCTGCCAATGCTTCTCATGGCGGTTCGACAGGGCTTTCATTCAAGACAATCCCGCACTTTATCGAAGGATTGTTTGGTGGCGATCGGGCTAATACGGAGATCAGCGGTAAAAATGAATTCTCGGGTAAAGGCGGTGCGGCTGCTCGAAATACTTTCAGCGGTACGCTCACCGTCACGGTCAGCGATGTCCTCGCTAACGGCAACCTGCGCGTGGTCGGGGAAAAGCAAATAGCGATAAACCAGGGGACTGAGTTTATCCGTTTCACCGGTGTGGTTAACCCACGGACAATCAGTGGTAGCAATACAGTGGTTTCCACGCAGGTTGCCGATGCGCGTATCGAATATGTTGGTAACGGTTATATCAACGAAGCCGAACAAATGGGCTGGTTACAGCGTCTGTTCCTGAATCTTTCTCCGTTCTAAAGGTGTCGGTGATGAATCGTTATTTTTGGCATAAATTTACCCGTCTGACCGGCCTGTTATTGTTAATTATGCTCTCCCTGTCGGTCAGGGCAGAGCGTATCCGCGATTTGGCTTCGTTGTCAGGTGTGCGTGGTAACTCTCTGATGGGGTACGGTCTGGTCGTTGGTCTGGATGGTACAGGCGACCAGACCATGCAAACACCGTTTACGACGCAGACGCTAAACAACATGCTTTCGCAGCTGGGGATCACCGTCCCGCCTGGGTCGAGTATGCAGTTGAAAAACGTTGCTGCAGTAATGGTAACGGCAGAACTGCCGCCTTTTGCCCGTGCGGGTGAAAAATTCGATGTGGTCGTCTCGTCTATGGGTAACGCCAAAAGTTTGCGTGGCGGCACATTGCTGATGACGCCGCTGAAAGGCGCGGATAATCAGATCTATGCGCTGGCGCAGGGCAATTTGCTGGTTTCCGGCGCCGGAGCTCAGAGCCGCGGAAGCAGCGTACAGGTGAATCAGCTCAACGGCGCACGTATTACCGACGGCGCAACCGTTGAACGTGAAGTACCGATGGATTACGCCAACCAGCGCCCGTTAAAACTGTTGCTTAACGCGAGTGATTTCTCTGTTGCCCAGAAGATTAGCGACACCATTAATCGCCGTTTCTATTCCGCAGCTGTGGCTGAAGATGCGCGGACAGTAAAACTGTATGCGCCAAATGGCGAGGCTGCCAGAGTCCGTTTTCTGGCTGCGGTGATGGATTTGTCACTGAATGTTGGTTCCGGAGATGCTCGCGTCATTATTAACTCGCGTACCGGGTCGGTGGTCATAAACCGCCATGTCACACTTGATACCTGTGCTGTTGCCCAGGGAGATCTGAGCGTGGATATCGCCCATTCCAGTCAGGTGAGTCAACCGGACACGCCATTGGCTGGCGGACAGACGGTAGTTGTGCCGCAAACTCAAGTCTCTGTTCGTGAGCAGGGCGGTTCTTTGCAACGTGTCAGCACCAGTGCCGATTTAAGCCATGTAGTACGGGCGCTGAACAGTCTCGGTGCGACGCCGAATGATTTGATGGCGATCCTGCAAGCGATGAATGACGCCGGTTGCCTGCACGCACGCCTGGAGATCAATTAATGAACAGCCTGTCAATGATATCTAATGGTGCCGCATTTGATGAACATAGCCTTGACGGGCTTAAGCGGGACGTAAAAAGTAATTCGGCAAACGGTCTGAGAGCCGCGGCACAACAACTCGAAGGGTTGTTTGTACAGATGATGCTGAAGAGTATGCGCGATGCCTCGTTGGGAAGCGGGGCGATGGATTCACAACAGTCCTCGATGTTTACTTCGATGTTCGATCAGCAAATTTCGCAGAACATCGCGCAAACGGGGAAACTTGGCTTTGCGGATCAGATGGTCGCCCAGATGGGCGGTGGTGTTCATCCGCATACCGCCACTTCTCAGCCGTATGTCCCGTCCACGTCGCATTTTAATGCGGCGCTGCCTCATTTACCGGCGCATTCTTTCTCGCTATCGCAATTAGTGCCTCGTTCTGTTCGGGAGCTACCCGAAACGGCACTACGGGAAGGGGGCGGTTTTATTTCACGCCTGCTGCAACCTGCTCTGGCCGTTGCCCGCAAAAGTGGGATCCCGCATCAGCTTATTATTGCGCAGGCCGCGCTTGAATCAGGCTGGGGAAATCGTGAAATCCCAACACAAAGCGGCAAACCAAGCCATAACCTGTTTGGCATAAAAGCCGCATCTGACTGGCACGGTGAAACGACGGAAATAACCACCACCGAATATAAACATGGGGTGGCGAATAAGACTAAAGCGCGATTTAAGGTTTATCCGTCTTATACAGCGGCGCTGGAGGATTACGCGTCATTACTGGTTAATAACCCGCGTTACCGACATGTCTGCAATGCCGTAAAACCAGAGGCGGCGGCAAAAGCGCTTCAGTCAGCCGGTTATGCTACCGATCCTGCATACGCACATAAATTAATTAACATTATTCAACAAGTTAAAGGTCGGGCTGAGCATGCTGTGAATGCCTATAACACGGACCTTTCATCAATATTTTAAATACAGTCTTTAGGGAATTTCACTCAGGCCGATTTATTAGTAAAGCAGCGTTTTTATAACCTAAAGATTTCAATCAGCGTCGACATGGCGGGTACTTTATGAATTTATTATATCTGGCTCAGAATGGATTAAGCGCGGCGCAGTGTGCCCTTAACGTCGTCGGAAACAACCTGACGAATGCCGTAACGGCAGGGTATAGCCGTCAAAACATTATGCTTGGAGAAGCGGGCGGCCAGTCTACTAATTATGGTTTTTTTGGTTATGGTGTCGCCGTGGATGACGTTCAGCGCATGTATGACGGATTCCTGAATAATCAGGTACGTGGTGCAACAACAGAATTTACCACCATGCAGGGCCGTTACCAGCAGGTCAGCCAGATTGATGACATGTTAGGGGATGATACCAATAACATCTCCACGACGCTTGGCAATATGTTTACGGCAATGGAAGCGGTCAGTGATAACCCGCTCGATCCTGCTGCGCGTCAGGGTGTATTGTCGCAATTTGAAGCGCTGGCGAATCAGTATCGTTCTAACAGCAAGACTCTGAATGGCCTTGATAAAAATACCAACACGCAAATCAGTCAAAGCGTTGAAGATATCAACTCCTGTACCACTCAGTTAGCAAATCTGAATGCGGAGATCGACAAGATTCATGGCCAGACGGGCGGAATGCCTTCCGATTTACTCGATAAACGCGATCAACTGTTAAATAAACTGAGTACGCAGATCGGCATTAATGTCACGGAAAATAAAGACACGGGCAGTGTGAATGTCTCAATGCAAAACGGCATGTCACTGGTCAATGGCAGTAAGTCTTACAATTTAAAAGCGACTCCGTCAGATAAAAATCCGTCTCAGATGCAGGTTGCTTACATCGATGCCACCGGTAATCCCCAGTTGCTGGATGAAAATGCCACGACAGGTAATCTCGGCGGTTTGTTTAAATTCCGTAATACCGATCTGGTCGATGCCCGTAATCAGCTTAATCAGTTAGCGCTGAAAATGGCGTCGAGATTTAATGAGGTCAATAAAGGTGGCTATGATCATAACGGTAATCACGGTGGCGATATTTTCAGTCTCGATGCTCCGCAGGCAACAGGCTATAACTCTAATAGCGGCAGTGCTTCCCTGGGAGTGACCATAGATAACGCCTCAGCGGTTAATGCCGAAGATTATACTATCACCTGGAATGGCACATCTAATGCCTGGGAAGTGAAAAACAGCGAGGGTAAAGCCGTTACGCCAACCGTTAATCCTGGTGGTTCACTCTCATTTGACGGCATCACCGTGACACCGACAGGTACACCCAATGATGGTGACAGCTTTACGCTGAATCCTGCTTCCGGCGCGGCAGATAGCATTAAAGTGGCGATTACCGATGGCGATGGAATTGCTGCCTCCGACTCGCAAGATGTGACAGACCAAAGCAACAACAAAAATATTGCGATACTGCTCGGTCTTAAGGATGAAAAGATTGTCGGAGATATGACCCTGACCGGTGCTTATGCCAACCTGGTAAGTTCTGTGGGATCGACGGTCAGCACCCTTCAGGCAGAACAGGATACCGCCGGAAAAGCCTGCGACCAGTGGGCAATGCAACAGCAGGCGGTTTCAGGGGTAGATATGAATGAGGAATACGTCAACTTACAGATGTTTTCTCAATATTATCAGGCCAATGCCGAAGTGCTTAAAACAGCTAACAGTCTTTTTGACACACTGTTAAGCCTTAAATAATACGTCACTGACATATTCTATTTTGAGATAATCGCTATGCGCCTTAGCACCAGTTTTATGTATCAGCGTCAGTTAGACAGTATGTCTAAAGCCATGACCAATTATAACGATCTCTCCGTGCGCCTTTCTGCCGGTCAGACTCTGTTGAAACCGTCTGACGATCCAGGTCAGGCATCACAGGCGGTGATGTATCAAAATGCGCTTTCACGTCTGGGCGAGTTTGATACTGCAAGAAAATATGCTCAGGATGCCCTCGGGCAGGAAGATAACACGCTGACGTCTATATCCGGCTTACTGACCGAAGACCTTGCTGGCAAAATTGTTCAGGCGGGATCTGAAACGTACAGCAAAGCGGACCGCGAAGCGCTGGCGACAGAATTATCCGGGATCCGCAGCCGTTTGCTCGACCTGGCGAACAGCAAAAACAGCGATGGACAGTACATTTTTGCGGGCTATAAAACAGGTGCTGCACCGTTTCAGGCCGATGGCACCTACGTTGGCGGTACGACGCCAATGACACAGAATGTGTCAGACAGTACGGAAATGCAGACCGGTACGACAGGTGATGCGCTTTTCCCGACTGATGCGGTAACGGGCGATAATATCCTGCAATCCTTACAGAAGACCATTGACGCGTTAAATAATCTGCCGGAAAACCCGACCAACGCTGACCGTAAAACGTTTGAAGCAACCATTGGGCAAACCAATACTGATGTACATAAAGCCATTGATAACCTGGGAAAAATCCAGGCGCGTGTAGGCTCAAGCCTGCAACAGCTGGAAACGCTGGGAAGCAGTGCTGATACTCAGGCGATTACCGTACAGAGTCGACTGCAGGAATCAACCGGTTCTGACTGGGACACCATGATCAGCGTATTATCTGAATCGAAAATGTCTGAATTTGCTTTAAATTCATCCATGAGCGTTTTTCAGGCAATGCAGCAGCTTTCTATATTCAAAACGCTTGGGTAAATATTGAACCCTGACCTGATTCAGGGAAGGGGAAATATATCTATTATTAGGGTAATCACTTACCAGTAGGGTATTTTTTACTTTGGTTAAGAAATCATGTTAAAACACTTTAATATTTCGACCTGGATGAATATCCTGCTGGGTATGTTCATCTTATTTCTCGTGTTGGTATCCGGTTTGAGTTATGTGAACTCAAATAACGCATCAAGGAATTTTGACAGAGCCATCTTATCTCTGGATAAGAATGAATCTCTGATGATGGCGGCTATCTATACGCTTGACAGTTTCAGCGGAATTAATTCGCTGATGATGCACAATATTACCAAACAAGAAATTACTCAGGATGAAATAGATACTTATCGTGATGTGTTAAATAAATCACGTAAGCTAATCAGCCAGTTTATGGATAAGCCGTTCACCACCCAGGAAGAACATAACCGGGCGCTGGTTGTCAAAAAAAGCTTTGAGGATGCTCTGGACAGAGAAACCAATAAAATGGGATTCATCACGCATCCGGAAGATTATCCAGGCAATATCGTTGCTGACGATATGGACGTGCAACATGCATTACGCACTAGTATTGACGCTTATCTGGACGAAGCCGCTCGTGTTACCAACAAATTTAATGTCGAGTCAGACATAGAAACGCAAAGAATAACCACCATCTCGGTGATTACGCTATTGCTGGGCTTTGTAATATTTTTAGTTTCGCGGATCTGGTTGAAACGCAATCTTTTTCAACGACTTGAGATGGCAAAAGAGGCGTTCAGGGCAATAGCCAGCGGCGACCTGAGCCATCAGACAAAAATTGGTAATCTGAATGAAATCGGCTTAATGCTGGCTGAAGTTGAAAAAATGCGTTTGTCGCTGACGGAAACGGTTAATGGCATCCGTGGCGGCGTGAAGCAGATTTACCATAATGTTCATGAAATTGCTAGTAGCAACAATGACTTGTCATCACGCACGGAAGAACAGGCTTCTGCACTGCAGCAAACTGCTGCCAGTATGGAAGAGCTAAAAATCACCGTTCGTCAGAACGCCGATAACGCCCACAGCGCCAGACAACTTGCAGAAAGCGCCAGCATTAGCGCACGCAACGGCGGTGATGTGATGAGTAATCTTGACGGAATTATGCGTGAAATATCAGACAGTTCCCGCCAGATTGCAGATATCAACGGCGTTATCGACAGCATTGCTAATCAGACCAATATTCTGGCGTTGAACGCGGCAGTAGAAGCGGCGCGTGCAGGTGAACAGGGGCGCGGGTTTGCCGTTGTTGCCGGTGAAGTTCGCAACCTGGCTAAACGTAGCGCAGATGCAGCAAAAGAGATTCGTTTGCTGATTAATACTTGTGTCGCCAACATGAATACCGGTTCTCAGGAGATGGTTGTCGCCGGGGAATCGATGAAGGAGATCGTCAAATCTGTCATTCAGGTTACTGATATCATGGCAGAAATTACCTCAGCTTCTGATGAGCAAAGTATCGGCATAAGCCAGATTGCGCAGGCAATCAATGAAATGGATCTGGTTACGCAACAAAATGCTGCGATGGTAGAGCAGGCCGCTAAAACCACCAGTGATGTCGAAACGAATGCCGGGGAATTGGATAATATGGTTTCTTCTTTTGTTGTCGAAGAAGAAAAAGATAAACGTTCCTGGAATGTTAAAAAACAAACCAGAAAACATGTATTACCTGATGTATCGAAAAAAACACCAATTCAGTCAGATGATGAGTGGGAATCATTCTAAATTAAAATAATAGTAAGATACATATCAGGATAATTATTAGGTATATAAAAGATGAATTTACCTTTGATTATTGAAGTCCTGATATGTTTCACTTTAATCGCTTTTATCAGGCTATGTGATTACCCGGGAATGCCGAATAATAAGCCTTCATTGTAATAATACGGAATATGGTAAAGTGAAGGGGTTATATAATCTGGCTGTAACATATAATAAGAGTGATTTATGGGCGCAATTTGGCGGATTGGTCCGCCACGAAGCCCTTAAATTGCAAGCTCGACTCCCTGCCGGGGTTGAACTGGATGACCTGATGCAGGCTGGTGCAATAGCAGTGATGAACGCAGTCGATCAGTTTGATCCCAGTATGGGGGTGAAACTGAAAGTTTTTCTGGCGCAGCGTGTTCGCTGGGCATTCATTGATGAACTGCGTGAAAATGACTGGGCGCCGCGCCGCATAAGGCGAAAATCGCGTGAAGTTAGCGCAGCGATAGCTCGCGTGGAACAGCGAACCGGCAATGCAGCGACAGAACAAGAAGTCGCAGCGGAACTGGAAATGTCGCTGCAGGATTACCAGACTGTTTTACAGGAAACAAACTCAAGCCTGATATGTTCGCTTGATGAGCTGATGGAAGATGGGGTTGAAGGGTTCGAACTTTCTGAATTTCAAACTGATGAGGAAAATCCTTTAAACGATATTCTGCGTAAAGATCTTATGCAGAAAATTAGTGAAGAAATTCAGCAGTTACCCGAGCGAGAGCAGTTTCTATTAAATCTGTATTATCAGCAGGATCTTAATATGAAAGAGATTGGCCTCTTGTTATCTGTGACAGAAACACGCATCAGCCAATTACACAGTCAGACAATCAAAAGATTAAGAGCAAGGCTTGAAATGCATGCAGATATTAATCTGCAATAACTTGATGTCCTGAGGTTGGTCATTCAGTTACAGATATTATTATCTAATATGTGATTGTCGTACCTCCTGTACAGATATGCAACCATGAGCATTCGCCTTCGTGATTTTATTATCACGATAGAGATTTCTCTTTGTCGTTGTTTACGCTGCCGTCGGGATGTTCGGTAGTTTTTCATCGTAGTGAACATCTCTGTCAGCCTTTTTTATACCAGGCATGACCGATGGTAAGGAGCGAACATGCTTGTTTTATTAGGATATTTTGTAGTTTTTGTGACTGTGTTTGGTGGTTATGTCCTCGCCGGAGGATATCTGATGTCATTATATCAGCCAACCGAATTTTTGATTATCGCTGGCGCAGGTCTGGGTGCATTTATCGTTGGTAATAATGGCAAGGCTATTCGTTCAACTATAAAAACATTTCCTGTCTTATTCCGGGCTAAGGCACTTTACTCAAAAGAAATGTACATGGATTTACTGGCCATGATGTTTTTACTGCTAAGTAAAGGACGTCAAAAAGGGCTAATGTCACTGGAAAATGATATTGAAGATCCTGAAAGCAGTGATATTTTTTCTTCTTATCCCCGCTTATTGAAAGATAAAAGCGTGATGAATTTTATGGTTGATTACCTGCGACTGATGATCAGTGGCAGTATGAACGCCTTTGAAATGGAATCTTTAATGGATGAGGAAATTGAAACCTGCGAAATGGAATATGAAACAACGGTTCACAGTTTGCAGACTGCAGGTGATGCTTTACCGGCATTCGGTATTGTGGCGGCCGTTATGGGGGTCGTAAACGCCCTTAGCGCAGTAGATAAACCCGCCGCTGAACTTGGTGCTTTGATAGCCCATGCGATGGTGGGAACCTTTTTAGGGATCCTACTGGCCTATGGTTTGGTGCTTCCGCTGGCGTCTCTGTTACGGCAGAAAAGTGCCGAGCAAATAAAAATGCTTCAGTGTATTAAAACTACGTTGCTGTCATGTATTCATGGTTCTGCGCCGCAAATTGCGGTTGAGTTCGGTCGAAAAACCCTCTTTACCAGCGAACGTCCGGGCTTTGCCGAGCTTGAGGAACATGTTCGCCAGGCGAAATATTCGGCCAATAATTCTTCCACAGGTGAGGCCCCATGAAGAACAACGGGACCGGCAACATTGTTGTTGTAAGACGCTCAGGTAATAAAAAAGAAGGTTTACATGGTGGTTCGTGGAAAATCGCTTATGCCGATTTTATGACTGCCATGATGTCCTTTTTTTTGGTTATGTGGCTGGTTTCTTCCTCCACGCCAGAGCAGCGTCATCAGCTTGCAGAGTATTTCAAAATCCCCATCGGCGTACCTATGGCCGAACATGGCGACAAAGATACTCAGAGCCAAAGTATTATTCCCGGCGGTGGCGAGGATGTTGTTCATCAGAATGGGGAAGTTCAGAAAACTGTTTTGCAAAAGCAGGAAGATCATTTCTATTCGGGAAATAAAACGCTGAAGCATGCAGAGTCAAAGCTGCACGACATCATGAAGACGGATGCCCGTCTGAACAAATTCCGTTCAAATTTACGTTTATCGTTGACCCCGAATGGACTGTTGATACAGATAACGGACAGCCAGGAACGCCCGATGTTTAAAGTTGGTAGCTGGACACCGGAAACCTATATGGTCGGAATTCTGGAGGCATTAGTGCCTGTTTTGAACCAATTACCGAATCACATAATGGTAACCGGACATACTGATTCGTTGCCTTATGCCGGCGGCGACGCAGGCTATAGCAACTGGGAACTTTCCGTTGATCGTGCTAACGCGGCGAGAAGAATACTTATTAATCATGGTCTGGAAGTTGGCAAATTCTTACAGGTTATCGGTGATGCTGACAGTATGAATCAGACCGGTACAGCGAAAGACGATCCCGTCAACCGTCGCATCAGTATCCTCGTGCTGAGTGAAGAGAAAGAACAAGAAATTATGAACGAGGATAAGTTGCTTAACAGTGATGTGACAGAACAAAAACTCTCTGCGCCATCCAGCAAACCTGATATTGCGCCATCCAGCAAACCTGATATTGCGCCATCCAGTAAACCTGATATTGCGCCATCC